>JBBRXH010000013.1:0-16728 GCA_038248565.1 Peptostreptococcales bacterium
GATTCCTATGATTACAAACCTACAGCCTATATTGCAGCAGATGAAACCTATGTCAAAGTCAAAGGCGTCAGGCACTACGTCTGGTTTGTTATGGATGTCATTAAGAAATCCATTCTGGGCTATCAGGTCTCAGGCAAAAGGGACCTTACGCCATGTGTACTTGCTATGAGAATGGCATTTGATAAGTTTAAAGTATTTCCGGGGAAAGCCCTTAAATTCGTTGCTGACGGTTATCCAATCTATCTTTTGGCAAGGCAGGAGTTTGCCGCTAATGGCATGGACTTTGATGTCACTCAAGTCATCGGCCTTACCAATGAGGACCCAGTCTCCTCAGAATATCGTTGGCTCAAACAGGTTATGGAACGTCTTAACCGAACATTTAAGTTCGCTTACAGGGTTACCAACGGTTATGGAGCTTTCTCGGGTTCTAACACCCACGTAGCGCTCTTTGTGGCCTGTTACAATTTCCTCAGACCCCATTCTTACAACTACTGGCGTCCTTTGAATCAAATCCCAGTAATTGACTCAGCACCTAACATGCCGGCCAAATGGCAAAAGCTCATTGAGCTCTCCCAGCAGCATCTTTTATCTAAACAAAATCAATCTGCAGCTTCCTGAAATTCTTCTCCCTTAACTTGGTAGTAGCTCTTTAGCGTGCCCAGAAATGCTTTTTTTGTTGGCACACCTCGCAGATCCTGACTTTATTGTCTGGTATTTTCCTGCATACTCCGTTTAAAAACAATTTCAAGTACACTTTCGATTGTTCTTCAATCTATTTTTAATTATCAAGGTTCATTTTTCTCTTCGTGTTTTTTCATAGATTAGTTAACACTATCTGCATTTGACTGTCAAGTAAATTTTGAAAATATGTGTGGTTAACCAATGATAATGTCACCTTGTAAGTTAACCAGCGATAATGTAACCCCCGAAGCGGTAATCCTCTAAGCCATGACTGCGCTATCTACAAGGTAATCCATAACAAACTGCTGAAGCGTAATGTATCTGAGATAAGGCAAGCCATAGACATCCTTAGCCTCTTCATAATCCTCTGTTTCCAGGTGCTTCTTAAAATAAGCGGCCACATCATTATCGGTAATAGAAATGGCTTGCTTTTCGGCAATTGCCTGCATAATAAGAGAGAACTTGGCGTTATCATTGATGTAATCACGGTTCTTTTCAAGTAATCTTTCAGTGCTGGAGGTACGCACGTAAACTCTCAGGTAATCAGCCAGATTCATCTTGTAGAAATCAGCAGCATCCTGATAGGTTTTGAGCAAGGAGTTTTCCTGGTACTTAACAAGACTGGCCGGCATTGATTTGACGGTCATATTTTCTACGAGGTATTTTCGTATATAATCAAATAATGCAGAGCTTTGCATGCTGCTTCTTATTGCCGCTTTCATATCTTCCACGGTGCGGTATCCATAAGTTGGAAACAGATTTTTAACCACAAATTCATCCGTTAATTCGGGGATAGACTTTTCTGCTGTTTGATTGTCAGTAATAAAGTTAGCGGAAATAGCGTTAATTTGAGATTGTATAGCTTCATCAGAAATGAAATAGACATCTTTCGGAATATCCATATTTAAATAATCGCCCAATTCTACAAAATCAAGGGCTTTGACATTCTTATAAAAGCCTTTTTGATCGATGCCATCACTGTATGTAAACTTTTTATCAGCACAACCGGCAAAGGATATGAGTACCAATATAAGGGCAAGACAAATGCCCATGCCCGACTTTATTTTTTTCATTTTTATATACCCCATTTATAGTTTGTGTTATGCGTTGCCAATATGATAAAACGCATTCATTTCAAAGTTATTTAGCGTTATTTTTATACCATTTTTCAATCAACTTTAAACATCTTTGGTTTGTATTTTTACTATAGACAAATTCATGCTCTTGATCACGGGATTTAATAATTAGCAAAAAAGCTTGTATGTGGTAGAATTAATCTATAGAATCTGAAGCAATAGCAGTTTGTTTCTCTTGCCAAGTCCATCATCACAAGTGAATTCTTTATGTTAATTAAGGGGGCGCTATATGGAAAATAGGATGATTAGAATATTAGCGGTTGATGATAACAGTGACAATCTGGTTACTTTAAAAGCATTGATAAAAGATGCTTTTTCTGAAGCTGTTGTTTTAACTTCTCCAAGTGGCAAAAAAGGGCTTGAACTTGCTGCGGCGGAAGACCCTGATGTAATTCTTCTTGACATTATTATGCCTGGAATGGATGGATTCGAAGTGTGTAAGAGACTCAAAGCAGATAAAAAGCTGCGTGACATACCTGTGGTTTTTATTACTGCTATCAAATATGATAAGGAAAACCGCATTAAGGCATTAGAATGCGGAGCGGAAGCGTTTCTATCAAAACCCATTGATGCAAGTGAACTGGAAGCCCAGATTCGGGCCATGCTCAAAATTAGAGCCGCAAATATCCAGAAACGTGATGATAAGCAATTACTTGCCGCATTGGTTGAAGAAAAGACCAGGGAACTGAAGGATTCTAATATCAAAACACAACAATTATTAGAGGCCGTAAAGAAAGAGCAGTCATTAATCGAGGCGATATTTGACAGCATACCAGGTTATTTGTATGTGTATGATGAAAGCGGAAGGCTCATAAAATGGAACAAACAGCATGAAACAATGACAGGATTTACTTCAGAGGAACTGTCCAGTATGACTCTTGAAAAATGGTTTGATCAAGAGGACATTACAAGGGTTAACGCAGCAGTTCATGATGTTTTTGAAAAAGGATACGGCGTAGTTGAAGCACAGCTGATTTTAAAAAACGGAGATAAGATGATGACCCGCTCAAGCGGTGTTCCCCTCATTTTAGAAGGGCGTACCTACTTTGCAGGGATTGGGATAGATGTCACAGAGCGTATTGAAGCGGAGAAAGCTTTAAAGGCAAGCGAGGAGAAATATAGACTTATAACTGAAAATGCCAGTGATGTCATATCTGTGTACAATCTGTCTAAAAATAGATTCACCTATATAAGTCCATCGATATTTGCTATGCGGGGACTAACTGTTGAAGAAGCCTTAAGTCAGAATTTTGAGGAGGCTATATCCCCCGATTCCATAGAGTTTGCCAAAGCTACCATGTCAAAGAATATGGAAGATTTTCTAAATAATCCTAACACGAAAAACGTTTATATCGATGAATTACAGCAGCCCTGTAAAAATGGAGATCTCATCTGGACAGAAATATCAACGAAATTTCAGTATAATTCTGAAGGAGAACTAGAAACTATCAATATCAGCAGAAATATTGATGAGCGAAAAAACGTAGAAAGAAGGCTTATTCAAAGTGAAGAAAAATTCAAAATGCTCTTTGATAAAGCACCGCTTGGCTATCAATCCCTGGATATTGACGGGCGTTTTATTGATGTCAACCAGCAGTGGCTTAACATGCTCGGATACGATCGCGGGGAGGTAATCGGAAAATGGTTTGGTGATTTCCTCTCCCCACCATACCAGAACGGATTTAGAAAAAGATTCCCACTCTTCAAAGCCCAAGGATACATTCATAGCGAATTCGAGATGTTGCATAAAAATGGGGGAAAACTATTTATTGCTTTCGATGGAAAGATTGGCTATAGCGAAGACGGCGAATTCAGGCAAACACACTGTATATTAAAAGATATCACTATTCAGCAGCAATTAGAAAGTGATCTGAAGCAAAACGAAGAGCGCTATAAATTTTTGTTTGAACATTCAGGGTTAGCTGTGGGCTTTTATAAGACGGATGGCACCGTCATTTCATATAATCAGAAAGCCGCTGAAAATATGGGTGGTCAGGCAGAAGAGTATACTGGGAAATCGATTTTCGATTTATTCCCAAAAGAGGCAGCCGACTTTTATATGGGGAGAATAATGCAGGCGTCAACTAAGGATAGTTCAGAGGAGTATATTGACTTTGTACCTCTTGAAACGGGAAGCAAATGGTTTGGCAGCACATTTAAAAGAATAACAAATCATAAGGGAGAAGTTATAGGCGTTCAAATCATATCGCAGGATATTACCGAAAAAGTTGAAGCTGAAAAGTCCTTAAGGGCAAGCGAGGAGAAATATAGGCTATTAACGGAGAATACATATGATGTCATTTCAGTGTATAATCCAAAACAAAACAGATTCACCTATGTAAGCCCATCAATAAAACAATTGAGAGGTCTGAGCTTTGAAGAAGCCATGAATGAGAAACTCGAAGATGCAGTAACGCCAGAATCATTAAAAATCATTTGGGATGCGCTGTCGAATGATATGAATGATTTTCTAACGAATCCAAACACCCTAAACCATTATATCTCTGAATTCCAACAACTCTGTAAAAACGGAGATATCATCTGGGTAGAGAAGTCTTCCAAATTTCAGTATAATTCTGATGGCGAGATAGAAACCATCAATATTGTCAGAAATATTGATACACGGAAAAAAGCTGAATTAGAGATGCTTCGTCTCAGCTTTCATGATCAGCTTACAAATCTTTATAACCGCAGGTTTTATGAAGAAGAATTGAAAAGACTGGATATAGAACGAAATCTTCCAATAACGCTGATCATGGCTGATGTCAATGGGCTGAAGCTCACCAACGATGCATTTGGCCACCAGGCAGGCGATATTCTTTTAAAAACTATTGCTCAAATATTGAAAAAGGAATGTCGCGCTGATGAAATCATTTCCAGAATCGGTGGAGATGAATTCGTCATACTTATGCCGAAAAGCGATGCGATTGAAGCAAGAATTCTTATTGATCGACTAAATGCAGCTATGTTAAAGGAGAGAGAAACACATCCTACACTATCCCTTTCCATTGGTTATGCAGTAAAGGGAAAAACAACGCAGAGCATGGACGAAATTTTTAAGGAAGCTGAAGACGATATGTATCGTCATAAGCTGGCCGATAGCCTTAGCATGAGAAGCAAGACAATTGATTTGATTATGAATTCTCTATTTGAAAAAAGTAGTCGTGAAAGGCAGCATTCAGATAGGGTCAGTAGGATTTGTGGATTCATAGCCTCAAATATGAATTTTACTCAAGAAGACATTCAGCAGATAGAAATAGCAGGACTGGTTCATGATATCGGGAAAATAGGAATCAGCGACAGCATACTTAATAAAGCAGGAGCACTGGATGCGTATGAATGGGGAGAGATGAAAAAGCATTCGGAGATCGGTTATCGCATACTAAGTTCAGTCAATGAATTTTCGGAGATATCAGACTATGTTCTTTCTCACCAGGAAAGATGGGATGGCAAGGGATATCCCCAATCCCTAAAGGGAGAAGAAATACCTATTGAGGCCAGAATCATTGCAGTTGCCGATGCCTTTGATGCCATGACTGGGGAGCGCACCTACAGGACGTTATTGAGCGAGGCTGAGGCTGCTGCTGAAATAAGAAAATACGCTGGAACCCAATTCGATCCGGAGATCGCAAGAATTTTCATTGAAAAGGTTATGGAGATGACATGGTAGTAAAAATAAAATAATAGGCTCTCCCCCCGATACCCTCTGTCGGGCGTTTGAACCTTCATAGAATCGATAAATAAAAACACCACGCGAGGTGGTGTTTTTATTTATGGTGTCCATGGGGCGATTCGAACGCCCGACGCACGGTTTAGGAAACCGACGCTCTATCCCCTGAGCTACACAGACATGGGATGAATGGGCGGAGCCGGAGCGCCGCCAAAAAGTATTATATTACAAAACGCTCTTACTTACAACAATGTCTTTGACCACAATGAAGATAAGATTGTGCTCGTACATATATTTTGTCAAAGGGGCCTTTTCCAGACTGCTTTTCAGGAAATTCCCATTGGAAATCCCGATAACCGCTGTGGAGATAGCCAGGAAAAAGTAGATGACGATGATGCCCTTCAATATCCCTGCAAAGAGTCCAGCCAGCCTATCCAGGCCACCGATGATATTATCTTTATTGCTTTTACTGATGAGAGAAGCGAAGAGGACAAGAACCAGGCGAAGGGCAAAGACGACGACCAGGAAACAGATGATATTAAAGATAGTATCTGCAACAGTTGCGCCTAAATTTGCCGAGGCCTGGTCAGCTGCGGATCTAATCGCGCTGCTGACGGTGGCAGGAAGCCCTTTTAGTATATCGTCAAGAGTTCCACTGCCGGAAACGCTGAGTTTAAAATTAACTTTATCCAGCACGCTGGTATAAAGGTCTGTGTTGGTTTTGACGAAGAAGGCTACCGCCGGATACCAGATAAAAGCGAGAACCAGTGCGATGATCCAGCCGAAGGTATCCGTTGCCGTGACGATAAAACCTCTTCTTAGGCCGTCGACCATGGATAATACGATTATAATGACGACAGCGATGTCCATCCACATAAAATCACCCCATTTTAGACCAGAAGACTCATGCCCTCAGCGTTGAGTTCCAGTTCTCTTTTACCCATTCCGACGATAAGATTTTCGATGTGCTCTTCCAAGGTTATACCCATCTCAGCTACTGCGGCTTCGGCGTTTTCCCTGCTGATGGCTCTGGCAAAAGCTTTATCCTTGAATTTTTTCCTGACGGACTTTACCTGCATATCCGTAAATCCCCTTGGATCCCGAACCAGTGCGCAGGCAACCATAAATCCGCACATTTCATCACAGGCGTACAAAACCTTTGCTTCCAGCGTATCACGAGGCACACCATCAGCTGCATGTCCCTGAATGGATTTGATGAACTGATCATCATAACCTTCAGCTTTGAGTATATCGATGGACCTAGCCGGATGTTCCTCGGGGTAGGCCTCGTAATCAACGTCATGGAGCAGACCAATGGCAGACCATCTTTCACGGTCTTCATTATAGAGTTCTGCATAAGTGACCATACCTGCTTCTACAGCCAGGCAGTGTTTTAGAAGCCTTTCCGAAGTGACATACTTTTTTAATAGCGCCCAGGCCTGTTCTCTTTGATCCATCCTGCTCACCCTCTCTTTCAATGTTTTTAAACTGTTTTAAATAAGTATATAGGCTAAGGAATAAAATATCAAGGCAAAGCATGGCACCTCTAAAATTGCTCCTATGAATATCTTACATTTGATGGTAAAATATTGTTCGTGGCCGTTTGCGAAATTTCAAAAAATTGGATGACAAATACTGCAAACTTTAAGCTGCCGGATTGGAAGGCTAACATGTTTTTGAAAATGCTGAGATTACTGATTGGACTCTTTCTTTTTTCAGTGGGTATTGTCATGACCATCAATGCCAAATTGGGCTTAGCACCCTGGGATGTGCTTCATCAGGGCATTTCCAGGCAGACGGTATTGACCATGGGCGAGGCCAGTATAATAGTAGGTCTGATTATTGTCGTATTCAACTTCGTTTTCAGGGAAAAAGTTGGCATTGGAACTATACTGAATATGGTCGTTATCGGAGCTTTTCTGGATTTTCTCATGCTGAATCATATTTTACCTGAGCCAGCTGGCATGACGGGAAGGATTGGACTATTGATCGGCGGTATGGTGATGATCAGCATAGCCTCCTATCTTTATATCGGAGCGGGGCTTGGCGCAGGACCAAGGGACGGCCTTATGGTAGCCCTAAACAGAAGAACGGGAAAATCCATCAGGTTTGTGAGAAATTTCATCGAAATCTCCGCCTTGATTATTGGATTTTTCCTGGGTGGAACTGTAGGTATTGGGACTGTAGCAATGTCTTTAGGCCAGGGCTATGTAATCCAATTTGTCTTTAAAGTTTTTAATTTTAATGTTAAAACTGTTAAGCACAGTTACATCGACGACAACCTGAGGAAGGCTTTCGGAAAGGCATAGACAAAGGAGTACCTTTACCGGATATATAGATGGGTTTTAGCCTGAGATACTCATTGATAATAATAAGCTGATATGATACTATATTCTAAGATTTGTAAAGGGGAAGCTATGTTTCCTGAAGAGTTTATGAAAGAAGCTTTATTGGAAGCCCAAGAAGCCTTTGATAGTCAAGAAGTACCCGTCGGCGCCGTCATTGTAAAAGATGGGATTATTGTTGGCAGGGGCCATAACCTGACTGAATCAACAAAGGATGCTACAGCTCACGCTGAAATGATCGCCATACGAAATGCCGCAAAGCATCTTGGCACACTTCGTCTTTCGGGCTGCCAGCTCTATGTGACCACAGAACCCTGCGCCATGTGTGCGGGCGCCATCGTTCTTGCGAGGATAGATAAAATATTCATTGGGACTATGGATCCCAAAGCGGGAGCCGCAGGATCCCTTATGAATATTCTGCAGGACAATCGTCTCAACCATTTTGTAGAGATTGAAACAGGAATTTTAGAGCTGGATTGTCAACTGAAAATGAAACAATTTTTTAAAATATTAAGAGAAAAACCCGGGAGGAGAAATACATGAGAAAAACGCTTAGAATATTGAGCATCGCAGTTTTGCTGGTGATGCTTGCCTGCCCCTTGTCGTTTGCAGCCGGTCTTGAACTGGTCAAAAGTTATCCCCAGGACGGAGCTGGTGGGTTTGAACCCATCAATCTCATGGTAAAGCTGGAGTTTAGTGACAATGTCGGCGCTGAAGCCGTGCAGAAGGCTAACGAGAATGTTTTCAAGGTAGTGGATCCGAAAGGAAAAGCTGTTCCCTTCAAAGTTCTCTTCACACCCGAGGATAATAAGAGAATTTCCCTGCTCATGAGCGGGGACCTGGTGTCAAACACAGAGTACAAAGTGACTATCGGCAAAGGCCTTCAGACCGTCAACGGCGTTTTCCTGAATGCGGACAAGGTGCTGACCTTTAAAACCCGTGACGTCGGTAAAGACAGCACATTAAGTACCGTTATGATGTTTGTTATGGTCGGTGCCATGATCGGTTATTCTACCTGGGATACCAGAAGAAAAGCGGCAAAGGAAGCTATGGCCAGCGGCGACAAAGTCAATCCCTATAAGGTTGCCAAAGAAAAGAAAATGACTGTCGAGAAGGCTGTCGAAACCACAGACAAACAAAAGGCGAAAGCCGGAGCACCGGTCAAAGCCAAAGCTAAAACGGCCGCAAAACCAGTAGCCGCAGATGTAAAGAAAGCACCTGCAAAAAAGAAATAGACAAATTGTAAATTGACCTATAAATAAACTGTACTAAATTCAAAAAAAGGCCTCGGATTACTCCGGGGCCTTGGCTTTTGTTAATTACTTAATCAGTGCATAAGGATCCACATAGGAAAGACCCAAACTGTCTGCGACGCCTTTGCAGGTGATATGGCCCTGATAGGTATTGAGGCCCTTCATCAGGGATTCGTTGGCGAGCATGGCCTTTTCAGGGCCTTTGTCAGCCAGCATAATGGCATACTGAAGGGTTGCCGACTCCAGTGCAAAGGTTGAAGTTCTCGGCACTGCTCCGGGCATGTTGGCTACGGAATAATGAATGACGCCATATTTCTCGTAGCTGGGGTTGTCATGGGTGGTAATACGGTCAATAGTGGCAATGGAGCCGCCTTGGTCTATAGCAACGTCCACGATGACGGAGCCCTTTTTCATAGTTTTAACCATATCTTCACTGACGGTCTTTGGTGCACTTTGGCCAGCGACCAAAACGGCACCGATAAGCAAATCAGCGCTTTTAACTGCACTTTCACAGTTATGTTCATTATAGGCAAGGGTTGTTACTCTACCGCCGAAGATATCATCTAGATAAGCGAGCCTTGCAGAATTGATATCCAGGATGGTCACGCGGGCGCCCATGCCAACTGCAATTTTTGCAGCGTTGGTGCCAACATTGCCGCCGCCGACGATGACGACCTGAGCAGGAGCTACGCCGGGAACGCCGCCGAGGAGTATTCCGGCGCCTCCGTTGGCCTTCTGAAGAAGACCGGCACCGATCTGGACGGACATTCTGCCCGCCACTTCACTCATAGGCGCAAGCAAAGGCAGACTTTTATTTGGAAGCTCGATGGTTTCATAGGCGATACCAACGACCCGGGCTTTTAGAAGAGCATTGGTCAACTCAAGGTTTGGTGCCAGATGAAGGTAGGTGAAGAGACACTGGCCTTCTTTAAAAAGAGGATACTCCTCCTCCAGAGGTTCCTTGACCTTCATAATCATCTCAGCTTCCTTAAAAAGCTCAACTTTTGAAGAATAGACAAGGGCACCGCAGCCGGCATATTCTTCATCGGTAAAACCGCTGCCGATTCCTGCACTTGCTTCAACGATTACTGTATGGCCCCTGTTAATAAGGGTTTTTGCTCCGCCTGGCGTTAAGGCCACTCTATTCTCATTGTTTTTGATTTCCTTTGGAACTCCGATAATCATTTTCTTTTCCTCCTTAAATACATGAATTGATCGTGTCAGATATGCCCAGCCCGTATTATTTGACCAGACTTGGTCTGACGCTGTATAAATTCTTAAAAGTTGATAAAATAACGTTGGTCTGAGTTTTTTTAATGCCTGGGATGCTTTTGATGCGGTTCATCATATGCTCCAAAGTTTGGGTGTTTTTTGTTGTAATTTTAAGGGCGTAGTCATATTCTCCGGTAATATAATGGCATTCAAGGATTTCGCTCTCAGCCAGGATAAATTCGATAAAATCCATAGTGTGATCAGGATTTTCGAGGCTGATATTCATGATCACAGAAAGCTCCTTGCCGAGATACTCGGGGTTCAGAATAATCGTATAATTTTTAATGACTTTGGAAGCTTCCAGCTTTTTAAGTCTCTCGCTGACGGCGGAAAGGGAAAGGTTAACATTCTTGCTGATCTCTGAAACTGAGATTCTCGCATTTTGCTGCAATAATTCCAGAATCCTGACGTCGATAACATCCATAAAAACACCACCTTACATTTTCTTTAATTGTATCAATATACCGCTATAATATCAAGAATAATTTTACTTAAACCGGATAATAAATATGTATATATCTGAATATGCAAAAACAATTCAAGTGTAATTCACCAGAAAACAAAGGCGTAATGTAAAAAAAATCCCAGGAAAAGGCTATAACGACAGCCAAAAAAGTGATATAATACGAACAATCATATAAGGAGGAAGAATCCATGAGCGAAAACACCAATTTTATACATGCAATTATAGAAAAGGACCTTGAGAACCAGACCTATGGAGGTCGCGTTAGTACGAGATTTCCTCCTGAGCCCAACGGCTATTTACATATTGGACATGCAAAATCAATCTGCCTTAACTTTGGGACGGCGCAAAAATATAACGGACAGTGCAATCTCAGATTCGATGATACGAATCCGATCAAGGAAGACACCGAATATGTGGACTCCATCGAAGCCGATGTCAGATGGCTGGGATTCAAATGGGACAACCTGTTCTTCGCATCCGACTATTTTGAGCGGATGTATGACTGTGCGGTTTTACTGATCAAAAAAGGAAAGGCTTATGTGTGCGATCTTACAGCAGATGAAATCAGAGCGCATAGAGGAACCCTCACCGAAGCCGGCAGAAAAAGCCCTTATCAGGACAGATCTGTTGCGGAGAATCTGGATCTGTTCGAAAGAATGAGAAAAGGTGAATTTGCAGACGGCGAGAAGGTTTTAAGAGCAAAAATCGACATGGCTTCTCCCAATATCAACATGAGAGATCCTGTGCTTTATAGAATCAGCCATACAGATCACCACAATACTGGTGATCAGTGGTGTATCTACCCTATGTATGACTACGCACACCCCATCGAGGATGCTATAGAGAAGATTACGCATTCTATCTGTACCCTTGAATTTGAGGACCACAGGCCTCTATACGACTGGGTTTTGACAGAACTCGACTGGGAGCAGCCTCCCCAGCAGATTGAATTTGCCAGACTGAATATCACCAATACGGTCATGAGCAAAAGGTATCTGAAGGCGCTTGTGGACGAAGGAACTGTGGATGGCTGGGATGATCCCAGGATGCCTACCATCGCAGGGCTTAGAAGAAGGGGCTACACCCCGGAGGCTATCAGAGATTTCTGCGAAAGAATAGGCGTTGCCAAATCCAACAGCACTGTAGAAATTGGACTGCTGGAGCATTGCATAAGGGAAGATCTTCAGGATAAGGTGGAGAGCAGGATGGTGGTCCTGGATCCGATCAAAGTCGTAATTACAAACTACCCCAAGGATAAAACTGAATATGTGGAAATAGAAAACAGCAAGGATGAAACAAAAGGCCATAGGATGGTAGCCTTTTCCGGGGAGCTTTATGTGGAACGGGAAGACTTCATGGAAGTGCCTACTAAAGGCTATTTCAGACTATTCCCAGGCAATGAAGTCAGATTTAAAGGTGCTTATTTCATCAGATGCGAAGAAGTCATCAATGATGAGCAAGGCAATATTTTAGAGCTTCGGTGCACCTACGACCCGGAAACAAAGAGTGGCACAGGCTTCGAAGGCAGAAAAGTCAAGGGGACTATCCACTGGGTGGATGCAAAGACCGCCGTTAAAATTTCTGCCAGGGCTTATAGTTATTTGATGATCGAAGATGAAAAGGGCGAAAACGTCATGAATCCGGATTCTATCAAGACCTATGCTGCCTATGCAGAGCCTTCTATCGCTGAGTCGAAAGCCGAAGACAGATTCCAGTTCTTCAGACATGGTTATTTTATAGCAGATGCGGTGCTGACCACCAAAGACAGCAAAGTGTTCAACAGGATCGTGGACCTCAAAAGCTCCTGGAAAAAATAAAACAATAAATCGCAAGCAAATCTGATCGAAAATATAGTTAGGAGAACGGGATAATAATTTGAATAACTCAATTATTTTTATTATTGCAGGAATCATTGTAGGTATTATCATAGCCGGTTTCATCGCCGGCTATATGGCTGTCTACGTTTTCAATAGAATGCCTTCAGGCTGGCTGACAGATTATGGAGAGACGCCGGATGAATCCCTTCTGGGCACCCGCATAGCTAAAAGTCCCTATGCATTCATCCTGAGCCTGACTTTCATCATGAGTTTTACATTTTTAGCCATGCAGTATGACGGCCCATTTTATACCCTCTTCGGCATGGTGATTCTATGGCTTTTGATGCTGATAACCCTTTCTGATTACAAATATATGATTATTCCGGATCAGTTAGTCGTCGCTTTAACGGTGGCTGCTCTTGGCATCATCGCCCTGGATTTCATTGCTTTATCGGCAGGACAACTCCCCTATTTTCATCCCAATTATTATTCACCATTACTTGGAGCCCTTGTTGGTGGCGGATCCATTTTTCTTATCGGACTGATAGGGTCCTTCTTAACTAAAAGTGAGGCTATGGGTTTTGGAGATGTAAAACTTCTTGCGGCTATCGGTTTTTTATGCGGACTTAGAGGCATACTGACCGTTCTGGTGCTGACCATTCTTACCAGCGGAATATGGTTCATACTGCTTCTCCTCGCCAAAAAAATAAAAAGAGGCGATCATAAACCCCTGGGTCCATATATCGCCGCAGCCTGCGGTCTCTATCTGATATTCCGCGACCAGATCAATCAGATGGTCAACTGGTATTTCAGCCTCTACTAAAGTAGCTTGTCCGTCACCCTCGGTAGAATTCCCTTCATATAGGCGATGGCCGTGCCGTAATTGGTAATTGGAACTTCCTGGTTCTTGGATAATAGAATACGGGACATCATCTGTTTTCTGTTGAACATGCAGGCGCCGCAGTGAACAATAAGACTATAGGATCTCAGGTCTTCACCAAAATCTATGCCTGTTTTAACAACAATCTCTAAATCTTTACCGGTAAATTCTCTCAGCCATTTCGGCAGTTTCTCTCTTCCGATATCTCCCTGCAAGGCATGGTGAGTGCACGCTTCGGCAATCAGGACTTTGTCCCCGTCTTTTAGCGTACTGATGGCAAAAGCACCTTCTGTTAAAACAGAAAGGTCTCCTTTATATCTGGCCATGAGTATGGAGAAGGAGGTCAGGGGAATATCCGCCGGCAATAAGGCGCTGACCTGTTCAAACACCTGAGAGTCGGTGATGACCAGGTCCGGTTTGCAGTTTAACTTGGATAATAATGCCTCGAGGAGGTCCGTTGTCACAGTCATGAGCAGTCCTTTATGATCCAGTACGTCCCGCATGATTTGAACCTGAGGTAAAATCAGCCGGCCTTTCGGCGCCTGTATATCCTGAGGCGCTACTAAAAGGACGATATCGCCCGGAGAAAACAAATCAGAAACGATGGTCTCCTTTTCATAAAAGGGAATATGCGTAAAAATCATTTTCTTGAGTTCATCAATGGTAGCTGCCTCATGGATGCTGGTTTTGACAAAGGGTATGGGGAAAATTTCTTTTAAATCGGCGAGCCTGCTGTCATCGCCCAGGCTACTGAAAAAATCACTACCCGCCATTTTAAAATGATCATCACATTTATTGAGCACGCCAATAACAGGAATTTTCCCAGTTTTCAGCAGATCATACCATTCCAGTTCGGAGGACAAATCAGGAGGCCAAAGCCCATCTGATGAAAAAATCAGCAAAGCCAAATCGGTTTTCGCGATGACTTCTCTGGTTTTAGCCACGCGAAGGCTTCCCAGATCGCCGGTATCGTCGATGCCTGCGGTGTCGATGATGACGACCGGACCGATGGGCAGAAGCTCCATGGCTTTATAGACAGGATCGGCTGTCGTACCGGCAAACTCAGATACTATAGCAATCTGTTGCCCTGTGATGGCATTGATCAGGCTTGATTTGCCTGCGTTTCTCCTGCCGAAGAGGGCTATATGAAGTCTATTTGCGTTGGGTGTCTGTTGCATGTCAGATGCTCCTCCTTTTATAAAAATAAATCTCTGGTGCCATTTTCTATTTGGGCCAATTGTTTTAAAGTCATTTCCCGAACCTGCTCGGATTTGATATCGGAGACAGACTCGGAAATCACGACGGCCCCTTTGGCTCTGAGTTCGTCATCGGCATAATCCATCAGGTATTCCTTGAAGGTCATCAGCGCATTAGGCAAACACACATTATTGATCTGCCCGGATTTCGCAAGACGCATAAACCTGTCTCCAGTCCGGCCCTGCCTGTAGCAGGCGGTGCAATAGCTGGGAATATAGCCAGCATCACAAAGCCCTTTGAGTATTTCGAGAGGAGACCTGTGATCCTCGACATCGAATTGCTTAGTTTCAATCTTCGGATGGGCTGACTCGGGATGGGCTTTTTCTTCATATTCGGCAATGTATCCGCCTACCCCTGTGCAGGATCCCGCGCTGATTTGAGATACACCGGCTTTAATGACGTCCTCCCTGAATTTCCCGCCCTCTCTGGTTGAAAGGATGATTCCGGTATAGGGGACGGACAGCCTTATTATAGCCACTAATTTAATGAATTCCGCATCGGTCACCATATAAGGATAATCAGCCAAACTCATGCCCTCAGCAGGTTTCAACCTGGGAACCGAAATAGTATGGGGCCCGACACCGAAGGATTCCTCCAGATGCTCTTTATGAAGCATCATAGCGACGGTATCATATTTATAATCATAAAGTCCATAGAGAACACCAAAACCGACATCTTCTATACCGCCTGCCATCGCCCGGTCCATGGCAGTCGTATGATAATCATAATTGTGCTTTGGTCCGCTGGGATGAAATGCGCCATAGGATTCCCTATGATAGGTCTCCTGAAAAAGGATGTAGGTCCCGATGCCGGCGTCTTTAAGCTTGGTATAGTTTTCTATAGTTGTGGCAGCGATGTTGACATTGGCCCTTCTGATACTTCCGTTTTCAAAATGCAGATTATAAATTGTCTTCATAGCATTGAGGATATAGTCTATGGAGCAATTGACGGGATCCTCTCCGGCCTCTAAAGCCAGCCGTTTATGACCTAGACCCTGCAATATTTTAACTTCTTCAGCAAGCTCTTCCATGGTCAGTATTTTTCTGTGCATTTGGGAGTTTGAGTTCTTATAGCCGCAGTAGCTGCAGTTGTTGACGCAGTAGTTGCTGAGATATAAAGGCGCAAAAATCACGATACGCTTGCCATAAATTCTTTCCTTAAGCTCCCCGGCGGCCTTCTTCATACTGTCAATCAGATCTTCATCTTCGATGGACAGCAGGATGGCGGTCTCCTCATGGAAAAGCCCTTTGGCCCCTTTAGCCTTTTCGATGATGGAAAGAACCAGATCCCTGTCTTTTGAAAGTTCAGAAGCGACGGCCAGACACTTTTCGATTTCCTGATCATTAATAAATTCTGCGGTGGTATTCATTGTATTTCCCTTTCTACTTGGCAGCCCAGACCTTCTACGAAAGACTCCAGCTCCATACGTTCTTCAGCGATGGTTTTGTCAACGATTTTGGGGTTGGGGTAAATTTCATATAATTTTCTATAGGCATAAGGCTCCACTTTTTTCATGATGACATTGGCACCGGCGACAAGGGAGCTGTATTTTTCGCTGCTTGAGACCTCAATCGAAGTCGTGGAGGGCAGATGGACTTTTTTCAGCAGGATGCGGCTCAGGGCGACGCATTTGATGGCAATATCAGAAGATCCTGATTCACAGCCGGCTAGAGGTGTATCAGGATGGGCGATATAAATGCCGATGCCTGCCATATCTATAGCCAGCTCCTTTAACAGAAGAATATCTCCCGCTAGAGAGTCTATAGTCTGGCCTGGAAGCCCAACCATGAATCCGCTTCCAGTCTGATATCCTAATTCCTTGAGATCCCACAGACACTGAAGACGCTTCTTTAAGCTTGAGTGAGGATGCAGCGAGTTGTAAAGCTTCTCATCCGAAGTTTCATGTTTCAGAAGATATCTGTTGGCGCCATCCTTAAGCCACTGGGCGTAC
>JBBRXH010000014.1:0-16436 GCA_038248565.1 Peptostreptococcales bacterium
GCTGCAGCTACAGGATGTACCGTCGTCATTTGTGAAAAGGGTGCCTGGGCCGGCGTTGATGTCCGCGGAGGCGGTCCTGCATCAAGGGAAACAGAGCTTCTTAAGCCTGTCAACCTAGTTGAACAAATTCATGCCGTTATGCTTAGTGGCGGAAGTGCCTATGGTCTGGATGCCGGATCCGGTGCGATGGCCTTTCTGGAGGAGAAAGGCATTGGCTTTGACGTTCAGGTTGCCGTAGTGCCTATCGTCTGTGGAGCTTCCCTTTTTGACCTGGTCGTCGGCGATCCAAAAGTGAGACCGGATAAGGCCATGGGCTATGAAGCCTGCTTCAATGCGTCAGAAGGAGAAGTTGCTGAAGGCAATGTTGGCGCAGGGACCGGCGCTACGGTGGGAAAACTTATGGGTGTCGAGAGGCTTATGAAAAGCGGACTGGGCACTTATGGTCTTCAGGTGGGGGAACTTCAGGTAGCGGCCCTTGTAGCGGTGAATGCACTCGGAGACGTCATCGATGTGGATACGGGTAAAAGACTGGCTGGTCTCCTAAGTGAAGACCACAGCGAAATTGTAAGTACGGAAGAAACCATGTATGCACAATATGAGGATAAGACCAATTTATTCAGCGGCAATACCACCATCGGCGTTGTCGTAACCAATGCCAAACTTACAAAAACCCAGGCAACAAAGATAGCATCCATAGCCCACAACGGATTTGCCAGAGCAATCAGGCCTGTCCACACCATGTTTGACGGGGATACGATCTTTGTCATGGCTACGGGAGAAGTTGATGTTATGCCGGATGCAGTGGGTGCACTTGCTTCCGAAGTCATGTCAAGGGCAATTAACCGTGCAGCTACTCAGGCAGAGCCGGCTTATGGACTGAAGGCGTCGAGAGACTTCAAATAAATGAATTTAATCTGGTTTGGCTTAAATATGGTTCAACTTACGGAAAATATTCCTTGCAAATGAAAAGGCCTATGTTATAATGGTAAGGCATTAATATGCTCTCTGCTCCACAGAAAGTGGAGCCATTTAGTCCAAGGGGAGGTGAAAAGAATGAATAATTATGAAGTTATGTTTATTATCGAGTCCGCTTTAGAAGACGAAAAGAAACAGGCCGCTATAGCGATGGTTAAGGAAATTATCACTGCTGAGGGTGAAGTCGGAAAGGTAGACATCTGGGGGAACAGGAAGCTCGCATATCCCATCAACAAGAAAAACGAAGGGTTTTATGTGATCGTTGCCTTTAAAGGCAAATCAACTTTACCGTTGGAGTTAGACAGAAGACTTAAAATTTCAGACAGTGTAGTAAGACATATAATAATCAATAAAGATGAAAAATAAAAAACGGCGGTGATGAAATGAATTCAGTTGTACTCATAGGCAGATTAACAAAAGATCCGGAAATCAGATATATATCCGATAACCAGAAGGCTGTCGCTACTTTTTCGATAGCTGTGGACAGACCTTTTGCCAAAGAAAAGACAGCCGACTTCTTCAACATAGTTGTTTTTGGAAAACCGGCCGAAAATTGCGGCAACTTTCTTGTGAAGGGAAGGCTTGTCGGCATTCAGGGCAGGATCCAAAATGACTCCTATACCACACAGGCCGGAGAGAAAAAATACAAGACGGACATCATTGCAGATCGAGTGGAATTTCTGGAGTGGGGAGACAAGGCTCAAAAGAGCGGCGGTTCCGGAGAATTCTCAAAAGGGAATGCTCAGATACCCGATGGATTCCAGGCCCTCGATGATGATGATGAGGTTCCGTTTTAACTTAGAAAAAGGAGGGAAATTGCAATGTTAGAAAAAAGACGCGGAATCAGAAAAAAGAAGGTTTGTCAGTTTTGCACAGATAAAACTGAAACAATAGATTACAAAGACTACTATAAGCTTGGAAAGTACATAACTGAAAGAGGAAAGATTCTTCCTAAAAGAATAACAGGTACTTGTGCGATTCATCAAAGAGAAGTCACCAGAGCCATCAAAAGAGCCAGAATCGTTGCACTGCTGCCTTTTACAACAGACTGAGATTTTGCTTAATTTATGAAGAATCAAAGAAGCGAGCAATCGCTTCTTTGTTTTTAATTGGAGGATACATGAACACAAAAACCAGAGCTTTAGCAGAATCAGCCCTTGTGACAGCACTCATTTGTGTTATGGGTGCTGCCGGTATGTATCTGCCGATTGTAGGTATTTTGGCTTATTTTACCTGTGCCCCACTGATTATACTGGGTATGAGCCATGGCATCAAGTATGGGGCGACATCGCTTTTGGCTTCAGCCCTTATCCTTGGCATGATTACAGGGCCGATGTATACCATAACCCTGGTACTTATTTCAGGATTATCTTCTATGGTCATGGGCGGCCTCTTATATAATAAAAAGACCCCCTATCAGGTGCTTGGGGCTGGTATAGTGGTCTCTCTGATAGGTGCTGTCTCAGCTATAGCTTTTGGACAGCTTATTACAGGCCTTCCACTGATTGAAACTATTAACACAGCCTTTGAAGAGTCTATTAAAATGCAACAGGCCATGTTTGGCTCCACCGGAGCAAATACTACTGTCCTTAAGGATTTTACCCTTCAGATGCAGCAGATTAAAGACCAGCTAATGCTCATGATCCCTGGAATGATGATCATGTCAGCGACCCTGACGACTTTCATCAATTATAAAATTGCCATGGTTATTATGAAAAAAATGAAAATGCCAGTGCCATATATGGCGCCATTCAGAGAATTTTCACTGCCAAAGAATGTTTTGCTGGGCACTTTGATTATTTACGCACTGGCTATTCTAGTTACCTATTTAAATATAGTAGACAGTAAAGTGCTGATGGCCAATATTCAAATTCTAATGATCTATACTTTTGCTATCCAGGGACTTTCGGTCACAATCTGGTATATGCACAGACGCAGCATGGTGAGAATAGTTCGCATACTGATTTTTGTCTTTATCGTATTCAGTTCTCTTGGGGTTTATCTCCTATTTATGGTTGGCGTCACGGAAATTGCATTTCAAATCAGAAGAAGGATCGAAGCCAGAGACAGCTAGGCTGGTTGAAAAAGTACCTGGGCCACTTAGAAGAAATTTTAACCGGCACTATTATTTATAAAGCTATCATGTGGTATAATGGAAATCCAGAGAAAGATGATAGAAAGAGAGCTTTTATGGTCAACAGATTAAGAAAACTCATAAAGCCGGATATCAAAACGAATCTTGTTGCTTTATTAATTTTTGCCTGCATAATCTTATATTACAGCATACCCTTAGGCATAATAGCGCTGGGGATAGTGCTGTACCTATTTTATTACAGCAAGAAAGTTGAAACCGGAAAGAAACAGCTCCTTAAGGAATATATCGAAAACATCACTGAAGAGATGGATGAAACCATCAAATATTCCTTTATCAACCATCCCCTCCCGCTATGTATGATCGATGGGGAAGGCGAGATATTCTGGTACAATAAAAAATTTAACGCTATATGTGGTAAGGCAGAAATTCTCAATACTAAGCTCACGGATCTGGTTAATATAAAATTGACGGACCTTATCACAGAGGATCAGGAAAAAAATATACAGATTTCCATGAACGGCAAGGTCTATAGAATAGCTGCTTCAAAGACATACAGCGAAGACGGCGGTAATATTATCCTTTACTGGTTTGATATTACAACCTATGAAAATCTTAAAACGATTTATAAAGACGAAAAAAATTGTTTCGGTTATGTTCATGTGGACAACTATGATGACCTTATCGACAGCTCTCCAGCAGATAAAAAGTCAATGGTAGCTGCTCAGATTGAGACAGCCATTAGGCAGTGGGCAACAAAAATTTCAGCCGCCCTTTCAAAATATGATGATGACAAATACCTGATTATATTTGAGAATAAACATTACGATAAACTTGAAGAAAATAAATTCGCTATATTGGATGAGGTGCGCGAGATCGAAACCGATGCGGATTTTCCCGTTTCCCTCAGCATCGGAATAGACATTGGCGGAAAAACCCCCCAGCAGCAGGTGGAATATGCCAGCGCTGCTCTTGATCTGGCCCTGGGACGAGGTGGGGATCAGGCCGTGGTCAAGAAAATCAATAAAATTGATTATTTCGGCGGCAAATTACAGGCCGTAGAGAAGAGAAACAAAGGCAAATCCAAAATCATGGCTCATGCCTTAAAACAGCTTATAGACCAGTCGGCAAGAGTGATCATCATGGGCCATAAAAAACCGGATATGGATTCTTTTGGCGCAGCATTAGGCATTTATAGAATTGCAAAAAATAAGAATAAAGAAGCGTATATTGTAATAAACGCCTACAACGAGGCACTTCAGACTATCTATAAAAGGGCCAGCGAATCAGGCAACTATAACTTCATCAACAATTCAGGAGCCCTATCTTTGATAGACAAAGATACGCTGCTGGTGGTAGTGGATACCCATAGGCCAAGCTTCACCGAATGTCCGGAGCTACTTTCGAAGACTGAAAGAATAGTCGTTATCGACCATCACAGAAAGACAGAAGAAAACATAGAAAATGCCACTTTGAACTACATGGAGGCCTATGCCTCCTCAACCTCTGAGCTTATTGCAGAAATCATGCAGTATATAGGAGATAAAAAGGAAATCGACAAATTTGAAGCCGAAGCGCTCCTGGCCGGAATCACCGTAGATACAAAAAGCTTTTCAGTTAAAACCGGTGTAAGGACCTTTGAAGCAGCATCCTGGCTGCGAAGAAGCGGGGCAGACCTTGCCAGTGTCAAACAGTTTTTCCAAAATGACATGGAAATGTACAAGATCAAGAGCGAGGCGATCATCAACGCAAAAATCATTAAAGGCGGCGTGGCTATTTCAAAATGTGAAGGGGTTAGGGCAAATATGCATCTAATGACTTCCCAGGCCGCAGATGAGCTTCTGAATATTAAAGGGGTAAAAGCTGCTTTTGTCGTGGGTAGAAATAATGAGAATCACACTGCGGTCAGCGCCCGATCCCTTGGAGAAATAAATGTTCAGATCATTATGGAAAAAATGGGCGGCGGTGGTCACCTGACCATGGCAGGCGGTCAAATAGATCTTTCCGTGGAAGATACCATGATTGAAATAGAAAGATTGGTCAATGAAATTGTGAATATAAAAAGTGATGGGAATAAAAAATAGTTTGGAAGGAGAACAGAAAATGAAAGTAATACTAATTAAAGAGGTAAAGGGTCTGGGAAAACCGGGCCAGGTTGCAGAAGTCAGCGATGGCTATGCCAGAAATCTCCTTCTTCCTAAAGGACTTGCCAAGGAGGCCACGGAGCAAAACGTGAAGGCCCTTGAAAAACTTAAGGTGATGGAAGCCAATAAGCGCCAGACGGATTTGGATTCTGCCAAAATCGTCGCAGACAAAATCAAGGATATTGAGGTCAAGCTGCACTCGAAGGCCGGAGAAGGCGGAAAGCTATTCGGAGCGGTCACGGCCAAGGATATAGCTGACGCCCTTGCAGAACAATACGGCATCACCATCGACAAGAGAAAGTTTATCATAGATAACCCCATTAAACATCTCGGTGAGTTCGTCATAGACATCAAGCTTTACCAGGATATCGTCGGAAAACTTAAAATCAGCGTCATTGTCTGATTGCTAAGGATAAGATTTAAAGCTTTATCATGCAGGTTAATGAGGAGATAGTCAAATGAGCCAAATGGAACGTATACCACCTCACAATGATGATGCAGAAAAATCAGTGCTGGGATCCATCATTCTTGACAGAGATGTGCTATTTGAAGTCCTGGAGTTCTTAAAGCCCGAGGATTTTTACAGTGAAATGCACAAGGAAATCTATACAGCTATTTTCGAACTCAACCGAAAAAGTGAACCTGTGGATACCCTGACGGTAGCAGAAGAATTAAAAAAGAGAAAGTCTCTGGAAATGGTTGGCGGAAGAGCTTATATCGCTTTTTTGTCCACTGTGGTTCCCTCTACGTCCAACGCCGGTCAATATGCAAAAATTGTAGCTCAAAAAGCTGTTCTACGCAGACTCATCAGTACAGCCTCCGAAATCATCGAAAAAGGTTACCAGGAGAAAATGGACCCGGATGCCGTACTGGATTTTGCAGAGCAGTCGATTTTTGAAATCGCCCAGGCGAGACAGGGCAAGGACTACCAGCCGCTAAAGGATATATTATGGGACAACATCAGTAAAATCGATGAAATGTCTAAATTAGAGGGAAATCTTACAGGTGTCACCACGGGTTACATAGATTTGGATGCAAAAACATCCGGCCTGCAAAGATCCGAACTGATTGTCCTGGCAGCAAGACCCAGTATGGGAAAAACAGCCTTTGCCCTAAATATCGCCCAGCATGCCGCCATAAAAGGCAAAGCCAAGGTTCTGGTTTTTAGCCTCGAAATGTCAAGAGAGCTTCTGGGACAGCGTATGCTGAGCATGGAATCCAGAGTCGATATTCAAAAGCTGAAGAATGGTTCCCTGGAAAGAAAAGACTGGGACCAGATTCATATCGCCCTGGACAATTTATCCAAAACAGATATTTTTATAGATGATACACCGGGCATCAACATGATGGAAATCAAGAACAAATGCCGCAGATTAAAAGCTGAAAAAGGCCTTGATCTGGTTATTCTCGACTACCTTCAACTGATGAATTATGAAGGCAGATCCGAGAGCAGACAGCAGGAAATCACAGCCTTATCCCGTGCCCTCAAGCAGCTTGCAAGAGAACTGGACTGTCCGGTACTGGTTTTATCACAGCTATCCCGTGCTCCGGAGCAAAGACAGGATCACAGGCCAATGCTTTCAGACCTTAGAGAGTCCGGCTCCATTGAGCAGGATGCTGATATCGTCATGTTTTTATATAGGGATGAGTATTATACAAAAGAAGCGTCGGAAAAGCCAAATGTTTGCGAAGTCATCTTAGCCAAACAGAGAAACGGCCCGACAGGAAGTCTTGAGCTGACCTGGCTGAGCAAATATACCAGATTCGTCGATAAGAGTCCTATGTTGGATAAATAGGAAAGGGGTTTAAAATGCAGACTATTAATGAAAAAATGCTGGTTGGTGAAATTCTGGAAATGGATGAAGAGACCGCAAAAATACTGATAAAACACGGGCTTAACTGCCTGGGTTGCCCTGGATCCTACAGCGAAAACCTAAAAGAAGCCGCTGAGGGTCACGGAGCAAACCTCGAGAGACTCATTTCAGATCTTAACCAGTACTTTAACAAATAAAGCGATATACCTATACTTTAATTAAGCGATATACCTATACTTTAATTTAAGCGATATAAGGAGGTGCTGAACTTGTCTAGTTTAGCGATAGTTGGATCCCAGTGGGGAGACGAAGGCAAAGGAAAAATTATAGATTATCTGGCGAATAAAGCTGACATGGTCGTTCGCGGACAAGGCGGGAATAACGCTGGACACACCGTAGTTATCGGTGATAAGAAATATGCACTGCATCTGATTCCATCCGGCGTACTACGTCCGGGTTGCATCAATATTATAGGAAATGGCGTCGTCTTCGATCCCGAAGGCTTCTTTGCTGAAATTGAAAAGCTGTCAGCTGATGGCATCGATACCAGCTCTATATTTATCAGTGACAGATGCCACATGGTTTTCCCCTATCATAAGGAAATCGATGGGCTGGCAGAGGCAGCCAGAGGAGCTGATGACATCGGAACCACAAAAAAAGGCATCGGACCCTGCTATATGGATAAAATTGAACGCAGCGGGATCAGACTCTGCGATACCCAGGACGAAGAGCAGTTTGCCTCCAAACTTTCAGCCCAGATAGACAGGAAAAATGCGATTATAACAAAACTCTATGGCGGAAAAGAGCTGGATAAACAGCTTATCATCGATCAGTCCCTGACCTATGCGCGAAGACTGCAAAGCTACATAAGGGATACAGGCGTTATGGTCTATGAGGCAGTGAAGAGCGGTAAAAAAGTTCTTTTTGAAGGGGCACAGGGTTCATTACTTGACGTTGATCTTGGGACCTATCCTTATGTGACCAGTTCCCATCCTACATCAGGAGGCTTTACCTTCGGTACAGGCATAGGAGCCGGAACCATCAGGGACGTTCTTGGCATCACCAAAGCTTATACGACCCGGGTTGGCAAGGGACCCTTTGTAACAGAAGAAAATAATGCCACAGGAGATAAAATAAGAACCCTCGGCCATGAATACGGAACGACTACGGGAAGGCCCAGGAGATGCGGCTGGTTTGATGCTGTCGTGGTTAAATACTCTGCCCGCATCAATGGTATGACGTCAATTTCTCTCATGCTCCTGGATGTACTGGATAGCTTTGAAACCATAAAGCTTTGTACCACTTATTCATATAAAGGCGAGACTATGGATAATTTTCCGGCGAGACTGGACATACTTGAAGACTGTGAACCTGTTTACAGGGAACTAAAGGGCTGGAAAACACCTATTTCGGCCTGCAGGAGCTATGAAGAGCTTCCAAAGGAAGCAAAGGAGTATATCAAGGCCATTGAAGAATCCACAGGCGTTCCTGTACAGATCATATCCGTTGGCCCAAGGCGAGACCAGACGATTATCAGAAACGAAATCTTTTAGGAGACCAAAATGAATTTCAACAGAGAGAGTAAAGGCGATTATTATCTGTGTAACACAGATCTGGAAAACATCTTCATCAATGAATACATGCCCAATGCGGACGGTACTTTTGTGAAGGTTTATATCTTTGCGCTGATGTATGCGGATCATGATGCACGTATGACCAATGAAATTATTGCGAAACACTTAAAAATTTCAATCTTGGATGTGCTGCAGGCCTGGGACTACTGGGAAAAGCAGGGTGTTATCAGGAAGCATGCCAAGGCAGTAAAGGACCAGTTTGACTATACCGTAGAATTCCTCAGCCTGAAAGAGCTGGTTTACAGCAAGAGTAAAAAAAGCAAAAAAACAGGCGAGACCATTCCCAAGGAACACAAAGATCTCCTGGAAAACGACGAAATCAAAAAAATGTACAGCAACATAGAGCAGATTACAGGAAGATTCCTCGAGGGAACTGAACATCAGGATATTCTATCATGGATCATAGATTTTGGCGTATCCCCGGAACTTGTCATCAAGGCTTATAGTTACTGCACCCAAAAGAGAAGTAACAACAAAGGAAAGTACGTGGCTTCCGTTATCAAGGAATGGGTAAATCAGGGTTTAAAGACTGCTGAGGAAGCCGATGAACTTTTGGAAGAGACAGACAGCCGTCATTTTTTATACAGAAGAGTCCTTAAATCTTTAGGACTCTTCAGACATCCGACAGAAGAAGAAAAGCGGATTATGGATACCTGGTTTGATGAGCTCTCCTTCCCCATCGATACGGTACTAGAAGCCTGCAACAAAACATCCGGAATCTCCAACCCAAATCTCAATTATATCAACAGCGTTTTAAAGGGCTGGAAAAATGAAGGCAAGGTCAAGGATTCACCGTCTAAAACAGTCAAGACCAGCCAAATAAACAGTATCATCAAATCCTATGAAATATTGCGGGAAAAAAATGAACGTGAAAGCGAAAAGCGCAGGTCTGAAATCTATACCAAAGAGCCGCGCATCAAAATGATAGATGAAGAAACAAGGGATTTAAGCTTCCAAATATCCAGGCTCATGCTTACCCGGGCATCCAATATTCAAAGCGAGTCCGCTAAGCTTCGCAGCAAGGCACAAAAACTAAACGAGGAAAGAGCCTATTTGCTGACGGAAATCAACTTTTTACCGAATTATCTCGATCCGATTTATACCTGCCAGATCTGCAAGGATACTGGGCAGCTTGAGGATGGACAAAGGTGCAAGTGCTTTATCATGAAGCTGGAAAAATAGAATTGTACTTATTATGTTTTTTTGAAATATAATTGTAATAATAGGCCAGATGATTTATAATTGCAAAGTAATGTGTCAATAAATAAATTCAAATATAGGCATAAGTACATATGAAAACATCCCATCAACTCAAGCGCGATGGCTGGGAGGGGCATATGACTAGCAGCACTGAAAAGCGCAGCAAAAGAAAGAAAAGTAAACTTTATAAGGTGATCAACCGTGCCTCGAGAATAAATATCATAAAAGAGGTTAGGAAAATTCTGGAAGATGGTCTTCATCTTCCTATTTCTCATGCAAAAATTGTGGAAAAACCAGCTAATGAAACTAAAAAAGAGGAAACTATTAAAAGAGACTCTCTTATTTATACCCCCTACGGCACATTCTCAAAATACGAACAAGATGAACTACTGGACCAGTACCAGTCTGAAGCTACTGGTGATAAGCAATCAGAAATCACAATAAAAGTCCCTTCGATACCCCCCGGCGATCCCATCGTTGCCTCAAAAATGCCACAAGGCTTCAAAAATGCACTAAGAAAAAGCTTCCAGAGGATCTCTGAAGGCGTGGTCAACATAAAAGATCGTGCAAAGGTTTCCGTTGGGACGATGGGTGAAAAAATAATAGGCCTAAAGTTAAAAGCGGCCCCCGGAATAAATAGGCTTAAAAATTTCATCAAAAAAAGCGAAGATAGCATTGCGTATTTTAGGCTTCTTGCTAAAGAAAAATTCATAGAACTCATGAGCTACACCCAGAACAACAGAAAAAAACTCAGAATTATCTCTGGCGTAATGCTGATGGCAGTGATAACCGGCACGTTATTTATAGGAAGCATTTCAGGCTATGACTATTTCTATAATGACAAGCTTTTGGGGACGGTCAAGAACCAGAACGATGTTTATATAACTGTCGATGTTATCGGTGATAAGCTGGACAAAGAATATAACGCTAAAATAGTCATGGATAAAGACAAAAACATATCACTAAAGAGAGTTATCGGCTTAAACCTTAAACTGGACTCCAGAGAAGAGGTCCTGAATAAGTTCACCTACCTTAAAGATATGGAAGTCATGGCCTATGCCATTACCGTCGACGGTAAACAAGTTGCACTGATGGACAGCAAGGAAAACGCCGAGGAAATATTGGCCCAGATTCAAAACACCTATTTAAAGAAGAGCGACCGTATTAAATACGATAAAGTTGGCTTTGCGGAGAAGGTTGTTATTGAGGAAGCGCTGACGAAACTGCGTAATCTTAAGGACAAAAATGACATCGTAGACTTTATGCTGACGGGCGCTATTGAGAAAAAAAAGCATGTTGTGAAGAGCGGGGAAACCTTTTCGGGAATAGCCAGTGCATACAGCATAACTCAGGCACAGCTTAGAGGATCAAACCCGGAAGTTATTCCGGAGAAACTGCATATTGGACAGGAACTTGTTCTAACAGCCGCTGCACCAGTGCTTACAGTTCAAACCATAGAGACGGCGGAATATGATCAAAGCATTTCTTATACGATAAAATACGAAAACACAGAGGCTAAATATAAAGGTGAGCAAAGCGTCAAAAATAAAGGCGTCGACGGCAAGAAAAAAGTCGTAGCCCAAATTGTCAGAAATAACGGCATAGAAGTCAAAAGAACGGAGCTCAGTTCCGTGGTTGCCTTTGAGCCTGTTGCTCAGGTAGTCCTTGTTGGAACCAAAAAGCTGCCTCCACTGGTGGGAACGGGAACTTATATTATACCAACCCGCGGAGTCATCACTTCCAGATTTGGAACTAGATGGGGGAGGCTTCATGAGGGAATAGATATCGGTGTGCCAGTAGGGACTGCTGTTAAAGCCGCAGACGGCGGAACAGTAATTTTCGCAGGTAGAGACGGCGGTTATGGCAATGTCATCAGAATCAATCACGGCGGCAATCGCGTTACTGTATATGCGCACTGCAGCAAACTACTGGTTAAAAAAGGAACTAAAGTTTTTCAGGGACAGCATATAGCAAATTCAGGGAATACAGGCAGCAGCACTGGACCTCATTTGCATTTTGAAATAAGAATCAATGGACGACCGGTAAATCCCAGCAAGTATCTATAAAGGAGGGTTCTATGAGCGACAAGAAAGTCCTGATTATTGAAGACGAAAAAGCAATTTCGGATATCATTAAATTCAATTTAACCAAAGAGGGATTTGAGATCGAAACAGCCTACGACGGAGAAGTCGGCCTGAAAAAAGCTCTGGAATGGAAGCCGGACTTAATTTTACTTGATATCATGCTACCGATTTTGGATGGCTTTCAGGTGTGCAAAAAAGTCAGGGAGACTTCCAGCGTACCCATACTGATGCTGACGGCTAAGGAAGAAGAAGTTGACAAGGTCCTCGGCCTTGAACTTGGAGCCGATGACTATATTACAAAGCCATTTGGGATGAGAGAGCTTATCGCCCGCATTAAATCCAACATGCGTCGGACGGAAATGAGCACTACGTCTCAAAGTATGCCTGATCAAATTCAGGCTTATGGTAATCTGGAAATTGATCTGAATAGATATGAAATTCGAAAGAATTCCATAGCTTTAGATTTGACCCTGAGGGAATTTGAACTTCTAAAATACCTGGCAGAAAGAGAAAACAAGGTTTTTTCAAGAGAGCAGCTTTTGGAAGAAGTGTGGGGTTATGAATACTATGGGGATATCAGGACTGTGGATGTAACAGTCAGGAGACTCAGAGAAAAACTGGAGGATGATTCCAGTGACCCCAAATACATATTAACAAAAAGAGGGATCGGTTATTACTTCAGGAGGCTTTAATACATGTTTGGGATGAAAAGATGGAGCAGCATCAGATGGAAAATTGTATTTATCTATTTTCTGCTGGTGTTTATTGCGATGACCATTATAGGGGTTTTCATTACCAACCAGTTGGAATCCTATTATATGGACTCTGTACGCCAGGATTTCACCAAAATAGTTGATGATGGAATCCTGAGTTCTTTTAATGACTATAAAAATCTAAATGATCATGAACTCGAAATTCAAAACAACATCGAAACCTGGGGCAAAAGCATTCAGGAAGAAATTTTTATCGTTGATGGCAACTTTAAAATCATAGCCGCCGCTTCAGAGAATAGAAGCCTGATAGGCAAATCTTCAATAGGAATTCTCGAAGAAAGCCTTATTGTCAGTGGGCTAAAAGGACAAATCGCAGAAAAAGACGGCCTAAGTTCAAACCAGAATATACCGGTTAAGAGTATGGTATTCCCTATAGGCAAAGAAGGCAGCATTATCGGCGTATTATATCTCAGAGCTGACATCACTACCGTTTATAAGGCTCTGGACCGGTCAAAGATGATTTTTATACGTGCAATGTTTTTGGCCCTTATTATCACTGCGCTTCTTGGCTTTCTGATAGCCCGCAGCATAACGGTGCCAATAAATGATGTCACAGAGAAAGCTGAAAAAATGGCCCAAGGGGACTTCAGCCAGGAGGTCTCAGTCAAATCCGATGACGAAATCGGCAGACTGGCAGAAATGTTTAACCTTCTGCGGCAAAAGCTGAATTTTACACTATCTGAAATTTCAAACGAAAAAAGCAAGCTTGAAACTATAATGAAATATATGGCTGACGGGCTTATTGCAGTTGATCTGAATGGACATATCATCCACGCCAATGCAGCAGCCATGAGCATGTTGAAAATAAGTGAAGAGCAAATTAATAATGAGCATTATGATAAGATCATGGCTAAATACAGCAAGGCGCTCACACTCTCTGCAATTAAGGAAAAGTCTTCAAATTGGGATGGATATGAGAATTTTGATTATGAGAATTCAACCTTCTTTGTAAGATATGCCAGATTTATGGATGAAAAAAATAGAGATATAGGCATCATCCTGATGATTCAGGATATTACAGAAAGGCAAAAACTTGAAAACATGCAAAAGGAGTTTGTTGCCAATGTGTCCCATGAATTAAAAACGCCGCTGACAACAATAAAAAGCTATACAGAAACCCTGCTTGATGGTGCGGTAAACGATCTTGACACTGCAAAGGGATTTTTATCCGTCGTAGATGAAGAGGCGGACAGGATGAGCAGGCTAGTTCGAGACCTTCTTCAGCTTTCAAGGCTGGACTATAACCGTGAAAAATGGAATAAAAGTGAAAATAATCTCATCAGTATCCTAAAAAATGTGATAAAGAAAATCGAGTTTACAGCTAAGAATAAGAACCAGCAACTGACCCCGCAATTTCATGACATAGAGGTATTAAAAATCTTTTGTGACAAGGATAAGATAGAGCAGGTCCTGCTTAATGTGCTCAGCAATGCTATAAAATATACCCGGGAGGGTGGTCATATTTCCGTCGAAGCCATGAAAAATCACAAAAATGCCAATATCATCATCACCGATAATGGCATGGGTATCCCCGAAAACGAGATCTCAAGGATTTTTGAGCGCTTTTACCGGGTTGATAAAGCCAGATCCAGAGCCATGGGGGGAACAGGCCTTGGCCTTTCAATTGCAAAACAGATCATAGAAGAGCATAAGGGCACTATTGAAGTCGAGAGCAGCGAAGGCAAAGGGACCAAAGTAACCTTATCACTACCGCTCTCAAGAGGATGATTGATGAAAAGAAATCTTGTGATTAAGCCAAAGTCAAAAGGATCAGGGAGGCAAGCACTCAAAAGCAACAGACGAAGATATCTGGTAGCTCTGATAGCCTTTATTCTTTTTCTGGTCGTCGGTTTTTCCATGTTTAATATCGTCAGCCTAAAGATGCAGGAAGCGCAGGCCTTAGAATTAAAACAAAAATTGCTGCTTGAGAAAGCAAAGCTCCAAACAGAACTATCTTTAGTTTTCAGTCCTGCCTATATTGAACAACAGGCAAGAATTAAGCTTAAAATGATCAAACCCGGCGAAACCTTATATATTTTGCCAGAGGAAAAAGCAACGGATGCATCAATAGAGGAGAAGACAGAGTAATATGATTAAAGAAGTAATTGTGGTCGAGGGCAGGGATGATGAGGCTGCTGTAAAAAGAGCCCTGGATGCAGAAATAATAATAACCCGAGGTTATGGCATCAAAAAAGAAACCATCGAATTAATCAAAAAAGCTTATCACAATCAGGGGATTATCCTCTTTACAGATCCGGATTTCGCCGGAGAACAAATCAGAAAAAAGTTGGCAGCGCTTTTCCCGAAAGCCAAACAAGCCCACCTGTCAAGGGAAGAGACCGAAAAAGACGGAGATATCGGTATCGAGAATGCTACTCCCGAAAGCATCAGAGATGCCTTGGCGAAATGTAGAAGTACAATAAGCGAAAGGCGAAATGAATTTACCTCTGAAGATATGATGAACTATGGCCTAACCGGAGACTCGGGGGCGGCAAAAAGAAGAGACCATCTTGGAAGTGCACTTGGCATAGGATATGGAAACAGCAAGGTATTTTTAAGCAGACTCAATCAATATGGCGTGACGCGCAAGGAGTTTATAACGGCATGGATCAACTATACGCACCAAGCACAATCAGACAAATAAGGGAAAAATATGGCTTCAAGCTTTCCAAAAGCTTGGGGCAAAATTTTCTTGCTGATAAAAATATCATCGACAAAATCATTGAGGGATCGCTAATAGGCGATGAGGATCTGGTCATCGAAATAGGACCCGGAATTGGCGTCCTCACCAAGGCTGCAGCACTTAAGGCAAAGAAGGTCATCGCTATTGAAATCGATAAGCATCTCCTGCCCATCCTTAAAGAGACCCTGGACGGCCATGACAATATCGAAATAATTAATATGGATATCCTAAAAACCGATTTGGCTGAGATAATATCTCTCAATCAGGGTTTTAAATCCATAAGAATTATAGGGAATCTGCCTTATTATATAACAACACCTATTATCATGAAAATTCTGGAGGATCATATACCCGCTGACAGCGTGACCATCATGCTTCAAAAAGAAGTCGCTGACAGGATTAAGGCGAAACCTGGAACCAAGGATTATGGCGCCATTTCTGTCGTTATTCAGTACTATTGCAGCGTCGATAGCGTAGCCAGCGTGCCAAAAGAAGTTTTTATACCAAGACCCAATGTAGATTCGGCAGTAATCAGGCTAAATATATACAAAGAAAAGCCGGTGGCCCTAAAAAGCGAATTGCTGTTTTTTCAGACCATCAAGGCCGGTTTTGGCCAAAGAAGAAAAACCTTAAGTAACGCTTTAACAGGACTGTCGAGTCTGACTAAGGAGGAGATTGGAGAAGTGCTTGCCACTGCAGGAATCAATGCGGTAAGAAGAGCCGAAACCTTATCCATCCATGAATTTGCTGAACTTTCAGATGCACTCTATGATTTTATAGCCCAGCAGCAATGAAAAATAAATAAAATTTAGTTCAATAATAATCAGAAAATTCTTGCAATTATAGCTAAAATATGCTATATTAAAAACAGAAGCAGAGGATGTACTTAAAAACACATCAAGCTTCATCTCATTCGATACAGGATGAAGAATCAAATCAAAGGTCTTAAATAAGTGAAATACTGCAGGAACTTGAGATCCAGGTAACAGGTAACAGGTAACAGGTAACAGGTAACAGGTAACAGGTAACAGGTAACA
>JBBRXH010000015.1:0-16231 GCA_038248565.1 Peptostreptococcales bacterium
AGACTATAAATGGACCTGTAAGACTTAAAAAAGAAAGGCTGGTATAATTATGGCTATATTATCAAAATCCAAGGTGGCAAAAGTGATTGCCCTATTGGAAGAAATTTATCCGGAAGCGGACTGTGAACTGGATTTTAATACAACTTTTCAGCTGCTGATCTCTGTGGTTTTATCTGCCCAAACAACTGATAAGATGGTCAATAGAGTCACGGAGCCGCTTTTTAAAGACTATCCGGACCTTGATAGGATGCTGACCCTTGAGGAGCTTGAGCTCCAGGGAAAAATAAAAAAAATTGGCCTTTATAAGACCAAGTCTAAAAACCTTCTGGCGCTTTGCCGAATGCTGAAATCTGAATTTAACGGGCAGGTTCCGGATACCATGGCGGAACTGATCAGGCTGCCCGGAGTGGGCAGAAAAACAGCCAATGTCGTATTATCCAACGCCTTTCACCAGCCGGCAATAGCTGTGGATACCCACGTATTTCGCGTAGCTAATAGAATTGGTATCACAGAAGAGAAGGATGTGCTTAAAACCGAGTTTGCCCTCATGGTACAGCTGCCCAAAAACAAATGGAGCAGCATGCATCATAGGCTGATCTGGCATGGACGCCGGCAATGCTTTGCCCGAAAACCCTTATGTGAGACCTGCAGGATTAATGGATTGTGTGAATCTTATCCTATTATTTAAGCACCGCAGCATTTTTTATATTTTTTGCCGCTTCCGCAGGGGCAAGGGTCATTTCTGCCGATTTGTTCTCCCTTTATGACGGTTTTTGATTTTTTATACTCCTTGAAAATCTCATCCCTTTTAGCGTCAGTCAGAATAGTAGCCCATTGCGGCAGCTCATAAAGATAATCAGCGCCGGCCTTGTGCATGTTGAAGTAAAGCTTTTCATAATCGATTTCAAAACTGATTTCTGAAGATTCGATTAGCCCTTCGATGGGTAATTCCACTCTAAGACTCGAATTGACCCCATCGAGAAAGCCCATAAAAAGAACCAAGGAAGCTTCATATTTGGTAGCCAGATCGGCAAATGTGCCGCTTATGACTGTCTTGTTTTCTGTTAGGAGGGTATTATAAATTCTTTTCTCAGTAGTGCTGTAATCATCCCAAAAGTCAGCATAACTCGCTTCTGTCTGACTTTCAATCAAGTCTTTCCATTCTTTGAATAAGCGCATTAGATTTTTCTCCTTTAAATTTCAGACATTTAATTCTGTATTTGATCACGTTTTAAGTAATGAAAACTTGTTAATTGAGCGGCTCGACTCTTAAGATGCTTCTGACGCCCTTAATAAAACTATAACTGCTGATTTCCGCTAAAGCCTGATCTAATTGCTGTCTGGTGGATTCGTGCAGAATGTAAATGACCGGCACATCTTCTCCTTCTTTTCTGCCCTTGGATCTTTGCATAACGGATTCGATGCTGATACCATGATCCCCGAAGGCTGTGGAGACTTTGCCCAGAACACCGGGGACGTCAGCTACGAGAAAATTGATATAATACATGCTTTTACCTTCACCGGCAAAAGTAAGTCTCGCAGGAGATGGGACTGTATCCATCCTGCAGCTTGGAGGACAGTTTATTTTTTTTGCGATATCGATCAAATCTCCTACAATGGCGCTTCCTGTAGGCATGGAGCCGGCACCTCTGCCATAAAACATAAGGTCATCCACCGCATTGCCCTTAATGAACAAAGCATTAAATTCATTACTGACGGAGGCAAGGGGATGAGAAACCGGAATTAAAGCCGGCTGAACATGGCATTCCAGGTTCTCTCCGGTTTTCTTGGCTGTTGCCAGCAGCTTGATTTTGTAGCCGAATTGTGAAGCGTAGGCGATGTCATCCTTTGAAACTTTAGTAATACCTTCCCTGGGAATAGACATTGGTGGGATTCTAAGCCCAAAGGCCGTATGGATCAGGATGGACAATTTGTAAGCGACATCTTCACCCTCTACATCAGAGGAAGGATCTGCTTCGGCAAAACCTTTTTCCTGGGCCGTTTTTAGAACGTCCTCATAATTGAGACCGAAATCCGTCATTTGTGTCAGGATATAGTTGGTCGTACCATTAATTATCCCTACAATCTCATCAAATTCATTCCCGGAAAGGGCAGTGGAGAGGGCGTTCAATATCGGTATACCACCGGCGACGCTGGCCTCGTATTTAAGAAGCACGCCAGATGAAGCGGCTGCCGACATCAGCTGATCTCCCAGAGTCGCAATAACCGCCTTATTGGCTGTTACCACATGTTTTTTATTCTGAAGGGCAGTCAGCATATAATCAAAAGCCGGATGGATACCGCCAATCAGTTCTACAACGACATCGATATCCGGAGCATCAAGTATATCTGCTGCATTTTCCGTTAAAATTTCTGGCGGTAGGTCAAAGGCCCTCTTCTTACTGAGGTCACTCACCAGAATTTTTGAGATGATGATAGTGCAGCCGGAAACAGCAGAAATTTTATCCGCATTCGCGGCGAGGATTCTATAGGCGCCCGAACCGACGTTGCCCAGGCCTAAAAGCCCTATTTTCAATGTTTTCATTCGATGACCTCCAATTCTTAATATCAGTTGTATATGAAACTATGCTTTACACTTTCGAAATATTATATTATATTTAACAAAAATTGTCTTTATATAATTGAAAAAATTTATTATGATATATTAATTGAAGTAAAACTTAGAGGAGATGATGAGGACATGCTGAATATAGTTCTGGTAGAACCTGAAATTCCGCCAAATACCGGAAACATAGCCAGGTCCTGCGCAGCGACAGGAACGACCCTCCATCTGGTGAAACCACTGGGGTTTGTCCTGGATGATGCTCATTTAAAGAGGGCCGGTCTGGATTATTGGCCGTATGTGACGATTATCCTTTATGAAAGCTTAGCCGAATTCATGGGTGTTCACAGTGACAAACACTTATATTTTGCTTCAACAAAAGGCAAAAGACTCTACACGGATGTAGCTTATGAAGATGATTGTTTCATACTTTTCGGCAAGGAGACTAAAGGGCTTCCAAAGGATCTCATCGCGGCAAATCCGGAAAGATCGATTCGAATACCCATGTGCAAGGAGACGAACCTTCGTTCTTTGAACCTGTCGAATTCAGTCAATATAGTTTTATTCGAAGCATTGAGACAAAAAGGCTTTGAAGGTTTATACTAAGATCAAGAATAAGTGAATTATTAGAAATGGCCTAAAATATGCATACAATAAATTTACTAAATCAATAAGGAGAGAGACATATGTGGATCATACTATTTAAATTGCTGGGCGGCATTGGGTTATTGATGTATGGCATCGAGATTATGAAAGATGCTCTTGAGAAAACGACCTCCGGCAGGACTCAGAAGCTGCTTGAAACATCGCCTAAAAATACCTACGTGGGTATTCTGGTTGGTGCAGTCGCAACGATGATCAATCAGAAAAGTTCCGCAACCACCATCATGGTTGTGGGCTTTGTCAACGCAGGCATGATGACGCTGGCACAGGCTGCAGGTGTTATTATGGGTGCTAATATCGGAACTACTGTCACAGCTCAGTTCTTAGCCTTCAATCTAGATGCGATTGCCCCTCTGATCGTTGGGGCTGCAGCCATTACATGGCGCTATACCGGCAATAAAAAAATTGAATATGTCGCAGAAATATTTCTCGGTTTTGGGATGATGTTTATTGGGATGATATTCTTAAAAGGCGCAATGACAGCCATCTCAAACTACGAAAGTATAAAACTTTTTATGGATAGTCTCATCGGGCTTTCAGCCGTAAGCTATATTATCATAATAGTCATAGGATTTCTGCTTACTGTACTCCTTAAGAGCAGCAGCGTTGTTACCGGTGTCCTGATTGCCATGGCCGCCAGCGGTCTATTGGGTATAGAGGCAGCTATGCCGCTAATACTCGGACTGAATATTGGAAAGTGCGTCAGCGCAATTGTATCAAGCCGCGGAGCAAACAGGACAGCAAAGCGTGCAGCCGCTATGCATCTGATTTTCAATCTGGTGGGTACTGTAGTTGTCTTCGTATTTTTCAGGGAGCTCATGCGCGATTTGGTTGTATATTTATCGCCGGGAGATTCGGCTAGACAGATTGCAAATGCGCATACATTATTTAATCTGGGCAATACGATTCTGTTTCTGCCCTTTGTCCAGCTTCTGGTTTCTGCATCAAATAAAGTGATTCCATTAAAACGCCATGATGAAAAGCAGGCTGCGGAGATGAACCTTGATATTAGGATGCTTGAAACGCCTGGAATCGCTCTTGCCCAAGCTTACAATGAACTCATAGAAATGACCAAGGCTTCTGTAAAAAACTACGACTTAAGCTTCAGCTCCCTGCTCCATGGTGATGAAAAACTGGCAACGCGGGTGTTTCAGGATGAAGAGACAATCAATAAAATGCAGAAGGAGCTTGAAGTTTATCTGGTGAAACTATCCCAAAAGAATATTTCCAATGAACAGCACGAAAAGCTGAACCTTATGCTGGGCATCACCGGAGACGTTGAGAGGATAAGCGATCTTGCGGAAAATATCTCTCAACTGGCAGTGGCCAAGAGAGAAAATGGTCTTAATATCAGTGAAATGGCCCAAAACGAACTTATCGAATTACACAATAAAGTTTTCCAGTCTGCCGAAGAAATGGTGGAAGCCCTGAAGAGTAATAACAGTGCTTTGGCAAAAAGCATCATAGATCGGGAAGTCAATATCAATACTATAGAGCAGGAGCTGCGTGAAAAGCATATTCTCAGACTAAATCAGGGGGTTTGTGCGCCAGGCTCAGGCATACTTTTTGTGGATGTCATCAGCAATATGGAAAGAGTGGCTGACCATATCAAAAAAATTGGTATTTTCATAATAGAAGTATCAAAGTATTAGGATAAAGCGAGGACTATATGAAAAAAATCTATGACGTCATCATCGTCGGCGGAGGCCCTTCAGGTCTTTCGGCTGGGTTATATGCCGGAAGAGCCAGGATGGATTCCCTAATAATAGAAAAGGGCAATATCGGCGGTCAGATAACAGGCACCAACGAAATAGAAAACTATCCCGGTGGCATGCCGGGAGACAGTGGTACTTCCCTTACAGAGCGCATGCGTCTTCAAACTGAAGCCTTCGGGGTCAAAATCATTATCGATGAAATCATCTCGGTGGATGTATCCGGTCCCATTAAAGTGCTCAAGAGTTACAACGCGCTCTATCAGGCGAAGTCTGTAATCATCGCTTCGGGAGCCCTGCCTAAGTTTCTGGAGTGCAAAGGTGAAAAGGAGCATATCGGTATGGGTGTCTCCTATTGCGCAACCTGTGACGGGGCTTTTTTCACCGGCCTGGAAATTTATGTGGTAGGCGGCGGCGACGCAGCACTGGAAGAGGCTGTTTATTTAACCAGATTTGCCTCCAAAGTCACGATCATTCACAGAAGAGACGCCTTCAGGGCGGCCAAATCAGTGGTGGAAAAAGCACAAAAAAATGATAAAATTCATTTCCTGATGGATTCAGTCATAACCGAAATCAAAGGTGATGGAGCGGTAGACGAAATCTTGTTGGAGAATGTGATCTCCGGAAATATTGAAAGCCTCAAAGCTGATCCTCAAAATGGTATGATGGGCGTATTTATCTATGCCGGGTATAGTCCAAATAGTGATATCTGGAAGAACATTATAAAAATGGATGCAAAAGGCTATATCATAACCGATGACGCAATGAAGACAAATATCCCTGGGGTTTTTGCGGCGGGAGATATCCGGCAGAAGCTTTTAAGACAGGTGGCAACAGCAGTTTCTGATGGTGCTGTTTCGGCTATTTCGGCATCATCCTATGTGGATGAACTAATTTGAGCATTTTCGATGAGAGGAGGTGTCTTCGTGAAAATAGGGTATGAGTTAAATTTATCCCAAATACAAAAGCTGGTGATGACACCGGAGCTGATTCAGGCTATCCAAATCCTGCAGTTCAATACTCAGGAGCTTGAGAGCTACGTTGAAGAGCAGCTGCTGACTAACCCTATTTTAGAAGTGGCGCCTCCGAGCCAAGGAGACAACACGATCGGTGATAGCGATTCAGAAAAAAACAGGGAAGATTTCGCAGCCAAAGCTGAAGAATCTCCAAGGGAAGAGTTCGATTGGTCTGAGCATTGCAAAGAGTATGATGATATCAGCTACAGGCAGGAAGATTATATCAAAAGAGAGAAAAATACCTATACCTTTGAACAGTTTGCCACATCGAGCATTACCCTTGTTGAACATCTGATGTTTCAGCTCCAGTTCGCACCAATCAAAAGAAAGTGCAGACAGGTGGGCAGGTATATCATAGAGTCACTGGATCAGAATGGTTATATGACTCTGACAGTGAGTGAGGTAGCAAGGAAATTCGGATTGCCGGAGGACGAGGTCGAAATCGTGCTGGCAGCGATACAGGCTTTTGAACCAGCTGGCGTTGGGGCAAGGGATTTAAAAGAATGTCTGCTGATTCAGCTTCGTTTGTCAGGAATGGATACACCCCTGATCACGAGTATCATCAATGATCATTTAGAGGATATTGCTGCCAATAGACTGATTATCATCGCCAAAGAGCTTAATGCAACGGTCAGGGAAATCCAGGAAATCGGGGATATTATTAAATCTTTGGAACCAAAGCCAGGCAGGGAATTCGGCGATGCCAATGACACCAGGTATATTACACCGGATGTCACAGTAGAGAAGATTGATGGCAAATATATCGTCAATGTCAACGAAACAACTGCACCAAAACTGCTGATCAGCGCTTATTATCGCAAGATCCTTACTGAATCGGATAAGGAATCTACCATATCGAAATTCCTATCCGGGCGCCTGAACTCAGCTTTATGGCTTATCAAGAGCATTGAGCAGCGTAAGCAGACAATTTTTAATGTGGTGAGCACGGTTGTCAAGTTTCAGGAAAATTTCTTTGAGGAAGGGTCAAAACACCTTAAGACCCTAACTTTAAAGCAAGTTGCCGATGAAGTCGGCATTCATGAATCAACAGTGAGCAGAGCAATAAACGGAAAGTATATGCAGTGCCCAAGAGGCCTGTTTGAAATAAAATACTTTTTCACCAGTGGTGTACTTGGAAATCTGGGGGAAGGGATATCCTCCGAAAGCATCAAAACCTTCATTAAGGAGATCATCGACAATGAGGAACCATCGGCGCCATTAAGCGATCAGGCGATTGCGGAGCTTCTGACAGATAGAGGTATGGAGATTTCCAGAAGAACAGTAGCGAAATACAGGGATGAAATCAAACTGCCTTCTTCATCGAAAAGAAAACGTTACTAATCTAAAGTGGATAAATTTTAATTTATATATTTATAGGAGGAACTAAAATGAAAACTAAAGTAGGTATCAATGGATTTGGAAGAATTGGCAGAAATGCCTTTAAAGCAGCATTTGAGAAGGATGCAGATTTTGATATCGTTGCGATCAATGATATTACAAGTCCTGCTACCCTAGCACATCTTTTGAAGTATGACAGCATATTCGGCAAATTCGATGCAGAGGTTACCGCGACGGAAGATACCATTGTGGTCAATGGCAAGGAAATTAAGATATTGGCTGTGAGAAATCCTGAGGACCTTCCCTGGAAGGCTTTAGGCGTGGAAATTGTCTTGGAATCCACCGGACTTTTTACTAAAAAAGCAGATGCGGAAAAGCACATAAAGGCAGGGGCGAAAAAAGTCATTATTTCGGCTCCGGCCACGGATGAGGATATCACCATCGTTCTTGGGGTCAATGAAGATAAATACGATGCCAAGCTTCATCATGTGATCTCTAACGCTTCCTGCACGACAAACTGCCTGGCGCCTATCGCAAAAGTTATCGATGAGGAGTTTGGCATTATCAAAGGTCTCGTCACTACCATACACTCCTATACAAATGATCAGAGAATTCTGGATCTGCCCCATAGCGATCTGAGGAGAGCAAGAGCCGCGACACTTTCTATGATCCCTACAACAACAGGAGCCGCTAAGGCTGTAGGGCTGGTACTGCCAAAGCTTAATGGGAAATTGAACGGCATGTCCATGCGTGTACCGACACCTGATGTTTCTGTTGTGGATCTTGTCTGTGACGTTTTAAAGCCTGCCACAAAAGAATCCGTCAATGCAGCGCTGCGCAAAGCGGCTGAAGGAGAAATGAAAGGTATTTTGGCTTACTGCGAGGAACCTCTTGTTTCCATCGACTTTAAGGGTGATCCGACTTCTTCAATCGTGGATGCCTTGTCAACGATGGTTATTGAAGGAAACATGATTAAAGTGCTTTCCTGGTATGATAATGAATGGGCTTATTCCAGCAGAGTTGTAGATTTAATGGAATACGTCATCAAAAAAGGTTTATAGATATGAAAAAGACTATTAATGATATCGACGTTTCAGGGAAAAGGATTTTGGTACGCTGCGATTTTAACGTACCGCTGTCTGATAGCGGAGAAATCACCGATGATACCAGAATCACCGGAACTCTGCCAACGATTAAAAACCTGGTCGATCGGGGCGCGCGGGTCATCTTAATGTCTCATTTAGGCCGGCCTGATGGCGAGGCTGACATGAAATACAGCCTGAAGCCTGTAGCCAGGAGGTTATCAGAACTTTTAAACAAGCAAGTCATTTTTATCAGTTCGCCTAAAGTCATCGATCAGGATGTCCATCTGGCAGCCTCCACTTTAAAGCCTGGGGACGTCATGCTTCTTGAGAATGTCAGGTTCAGGCCTGAAGAAACTAAAAATGGTAAAGATTTTGCCAAAGAGCTGGCAGACCTGGCCGATATCTTTGTCAATGATGCTTTCGGATCATCACACAGGGCACATTCATCAACTGTAGGTATTGCTGAATTTATACCTGCTGTATCCGGCCTGCTTGTTGAAAAGGAAATCAATTATTTAGGTCTCGCTCTTGAAAATCCTAAAAGACCTTTTACAGCTGTCATAGGCGGATCAAAGGTCAGCGATAAGATTTTAGTGATAGAAAACCTTCTCAATAGAGTAGATAATCTGCTGATCGGCGGTGGAATGGCTTATACCTTTATAAAAGCGCAAGGCTATGAAATCGGGAAATCCCTGCTGGAAGCCGATAAACTTGAGCTAGCACTTGAATTGATTCAAAAGGCTAAGGAGAAGGGGGTCAGACTTCTTCTCCCCGCTGACACCCTTGCCTCTAAAGACTTCAACAACGAAGCGCCGTTCATTGAGGTCCCAATTGATCAGATTCCTGAGGATATGATCGGTCTTGACATTGGCAGTAAAACGATTGCGCTTTTCAGACAGACTCTATTAGAGTCAAAGACTATTATATGGAACGGCCCCATGGGCGTCTTCGAAATGTCCAATTATGCAAAAGGCACAATGGAGATCGCAAAAGCCTTGGCAGACAGTGGAGCCATAACCATCATTGGTGGGGGAGACAGTGCTGCAGCAGTGCACCAGTTCGGGCTGGCGGAGAAGATGTCCCATATCTCCACCGGAGGCGGTGCCTCTCTGGAATTTCTTGAAGGTAAAGTGCTCCCGGGCATAGCCATATTGGAGGATAAATAATGAGAAAACCATTTATAGCCGGAAACTGGAAAATGTTTAAAACAATCCAGGAAGCACGCGATTTTGTTGACGAGTTTAAAAAACTGTATACAAAAAGTGATGTTGAAGTAGCTATTTGCGCACCTTTTACCCAGCTTGCTGCTTTGAAAGAAGCTCTCGTTGGTACCGGTATAAAACTGGGGGCTCAGAATATGCACTTTGAAGAGAATGGGGCATTTACCGGAGAAATTTCTCCTGATATGCTTGTGGAGCTGGGCGTGGATTATTGCATCATCGGCCACTCAGAAAGACGGCAGTACTTTAATGAAACAGACCATTCCGTCAATCTTAAACTCCATAAAGCTTTCGCCCATGGTCTTTTACCGATTCTTTGCATTGGCGAAGTGCTGGCCCAAAGAGATGCAGGAGAAGAGTTTTCTGTGGTCAAGACCCAGCTTATGGCAGCCTTGTCTGAACTTTCCCCTGAACTTGTTTCAAAGCTGGTCATAGCCTATGAGCCGGTTTGGGCAATCGGCACCGGACGCACAGCTACGCCGGATCAGGCTAATGAAATGATCGGTTTCATCAGACAGGTTATCTTTGAAACTTATGGTGATGAGATTTCAGAACAGGTTGTGATCCAGTATGGCGGCAGCGTCAAGCCGGATAATGCCAGCGAACTGATGAACATGGATGAAATCGATGGCGCTTTGGTTGGTGGAGCCAGTCTGAAGCCTGCTGATTTTCTCGAAATAATTAATTTTTAGTAAATAGTATTAATAGGAGGTAAATGAGATGTCATATATTGAAGATGTTTTAGCAAGAGAAGTTTTAGATTCAAGAGGTAATCCGACGGTCGAAGTTGAGATTTACCTTGAAGATGGCAGCATGGGCAGAGCCATCGTGCCATCAGGAGCATCCACCGGTGCTTTTGAGGCAGTTGAACTCAGAGACAATGATAAAGGCAGATACCTGGGCAAAGGCGTTGAAAAGGCAGTAGATAACGTTAACGAAGAAATAGCAGCGGAGATCATCGGAATGAGCGTTTATGACCAGGTTGGTCTTGATAGAACCCTGATTGAACTTGATGGAACCGAGAACAAAGGTAATCTGGGCGCCAATGCATTATTAGGTGTTTCATTGGCTGCAGCGCATGCAGCGGCCAACTCTTTGGGACTGCCGCTTTTTCAGTATATTGGCGGGGTAAACGCCAAGGTTTTACCTGTACCTATGATGAATATTCTAAACGGCGGAGCTCATGCAGACAATAATATGGATATTCAGGAATTCCTGATTATGCCCGTTGGTGCTGAAAGCTTCAAAGAAGCCGTGCGTATGGGTGCGGAGATCTTTCATAGCCTTAAAGCTGTTTTAAAAGCTGATGGACTGAATACCTCTGTAGGAGATGAGGGCGGCTTCGCACCAAACCTGGCGTCCAATGAAGCAGCCATCGAACTAATCGTAGAGGCAATTAAAAAGGCCGGCTATCTGCCGGGTGAGCAGGTCAAGATTGCACTTGACGTGGCCGCTACCGAACTTTACAACGAGAAAACAGGCAATTACGAGTTTAAAGGCGAAGGAATAACAAGAACGCCGGATGAACTTATCGATTACTATGAAATGCTTGTGGGCAAGTACCCCATCATCAGCATCGAAGACGGTCTCTCAGAAGAAGATTGGGATAATTGGAAGAAGCTGACCGACAGGTTAGGCAGCAAAATTCAAATCATGGGCGATGATCTTTTTGTCACAAATACCAAAAGACTCGAAAAGGGAATCAAAATGGGCGTTGCCAATTCTATACTGATCAAAGTAAATCAGATAGGAACATTAACTGAAACTTTAGATGCCATAGAAATGGCCAAAAAAGCAGGTTATACAGCAATTGTTTCTCATAGATCAGGCGAAACGGAAGATGTTACAATTGCAGACATCGTTGTAGGAACCAATGCCGGGCAGATAAAAACCGGGGCGCCTTCCAGAACCGATCGGGTAGCTAAATATAACCAGCTCATGCGTATCGAGGAAATGCTGGATTATTCAGCTGAATACGCCGGGGCAAAAGCCTTCTATAACCTTAAATAGCAGCTTGCCGAACAATTCTAAAATTATAATCAGACAAATAAAAATCATTGATTATTTTAGAATGATATGGTAGACTTTAGAAGTTAATTTAGAGGGAGGTGCTAATGTGAAAATATTTCTCATGGTTTTGCTTGCCGTATCCAGTATCATACTGATTGCAAGCATCCTGCTGCAGTCAGGTAAAAGCGCAGGACTATCGGGTGCGATTGGCGGAGGAGCAGAGCAGCTCTTCGGCAAGAAGAAAAGTAAAGGTTACGAGGCGGTGCTGAATAAGGTTTCAACCGGTGGAGCTATCGTGTTCATACTTTGCTCGCTGGCTCTGGTAGCTATAGAATAAGGGTTTTTTATAAGAGGTGTATTATGCACCTCTTATCTATTTTACACATAAACAGTCAAAGATAATCTGAGGGGAAAAAGATGAAAACTGGAGATGAACTTTTAAGCATACTTGGAGACAGGGGATATAAGCCGCTTTCTGATACGGAGCTTGCCGAGCGGTTTCACTATAAAGGCAAGGAAGCAGCTGAATTCTTAGGGTTGCTGGATGAGCTTTCCAGAGAGGGATTGATTTTCAGGACAAAAAAGGGTAAGTATGTTCTGCCCGAGAAACTGGATCTCGTTGTTGGCAACCTGTCCAAACATAAAAAGGGCTTTGGCTTTCTGATTCCGGATACTGATAAGAATGGTGATATTTTCATCGGAGTCCGCGGGATCAACGGAGCCATGCACGGAGATAAAGCAGTGGTGCATCTTGTCCCTTCAAAGGATAGAAGCAGAAGCCGCGAAGGTGAAGTCGTCAGTATTATCAAAAGGGTCAATTCGGAAATCATCGGGATCCTTCAGTCACAAAAAAAATATGGGTTTGTCATTCCTGAAGATAAAAAAATCAGCGACGATATTTTCGTGGAAGAGTCAAACTTTAAAGGCGCCGCCACGGGCGACATGGTGGTAGTTAAGATTATTCACTGGCCTTCCAACGGAAAAAATGCTGAAGGAAAAATCGTTGAAATCATTGGCCGAAGCGGAGAACCTGGTAATGCGATAAAGGGTCTCATCAGACAATATCACCTGACTGAGGACTACCCGCATAAGGCGCTGACAGAAGCTGATCAAATAGCTTCAACAATAAGTCCGGACGAAATCGCAAAACGCCGGGACCTTAGAAATCAGGTGATCATAACCATCGATGGCGCAGACGCCAAAGATCTGGACGATGCTGTGGCCGTAGAAAAATTACCCAATGGCAACTATAAACTTGGCGTACATATAGCAGATGTCAGCCATTATGTCAGAGAAGATCTAGCCCTTGACCAGGAAGCTTTAAATAGAGGCTGCAGCGTGTATCTCATCGATCAGGTCATTCCCATGCTGCCAAAGGCTTTGTCTAATGGTATCTGCAGCCTTAACCCCAAAGTCGACAGACTGACATTATCAATTGAAATCGAACTTGATCGGGAGGGTAAGGTCGTCGCTCATGATATTTTTGAAAGCGTGATTAAAACCACCGAAAGAATGGTTTATACGGATGTATCCGATATTCTTGAACATCAGAACCCGGAATTGATTGAAAAGTACCAGGGAATTTATAAAGAATTACGCCTAATGGAGGAACTTGCTCAAATACTAAGGGGAAGAAGAGAAGATAGGGGTAGCATAGATTTTGATTTTGATGAATCCTATATAACGTTGAACCCGGAGGGAATCGCGGTCAGCGTTGAAATATCTGAGAGAAGAACTGCAAATCGCATGATAGAAGAATTTATGCTGAAGGCCAATGAAGTCATCGCGGAAGTGTTTTTTTGGCTGGAAACGCCTTTTGTCTACAGGGTGCATGACAAACCCAGCCCTGAAAAAATGGCGGATTTTCAAAAATTTATCCTTAATTTTGGCTATCATTTAAAGGGAAACCCGGAATCCATTCATACCAAAGCACTGAATGAAATCATCAAACAGGCTGCCGGCAAACCCGAAGAACATATCATCAGCATCATTATGCTGCGTTCCATGAAAAAAGCTATCTATTCCACCAGCTGCGACGGTCATTTTGGATTGGGCGTTAAGTACTATTGCCATTTTACCTCTCCCATCAGGAGGTACCCGGATTTGATTATTCATCGCATTATCAAAGAAACACTGGGCAGCACCATGAATGAAAAAAGAATCAGAGAAATGAAAGCTAAAACTGCTCAGGCTGCAGTATTTGCCTCGGATAAGGAAAAAATTGCAGAAGAGCTTGAACGGGAAGTCGAAAAGATGAAGAAGGCCGAATATATGGCCTATCATATAGGCGAACGCTATGAGGGAATCATCAGCGGCGTAGTTCAGTCAGGATTTTTCGTAGAGCTTTCAAATACCATTGAGGGTATGGTTCGGGCTGATTCAATTATGGATGACTATTATCGATTCGAAGCGGAGAAATATAGACTGGTTGGTGACAGAACAAAAAAAGCCTATGCCATAGGCGATAAAGTCAGCATAAAAGTGGTGAATGTTGACTTGGAAAATAGAGAAATCGATTTTGAACTGATTAAAGAGAAAAAATAAACTTATCTGTCAGGATCCCAGAAGCCCGGAGTGAACAGCAGTATTACAGTAAACAGTTCAAGCCGTCCGGCTAACATCAAAAAAGACATAAGCAATTTTGAGGCATTTGTAAAAATGCTATAATTCAGGGCAGGACCAACAAGATCAAATCCGGGCCCAACATTTCCAAGGGTTGCTGCTACTGCGCTGGCAGAAGTAGCAAGACCAAAATCCTCCAGGGAAATCAGCAGGGTACCCACAAAAAAGAGTAGGAAATAGAGGAACATAAAGCTGGCTATACTTGAGACTGTTCCGGAAGCCACTGGCCTACCACCGACTTTTATAGGAACTACGGCCCTTGGGTGCATCTTTCTGAAGAGTTCTCTTTTGATGAGTTTAAAAACGATAAGAACCCGAATGACCTTGACAGATCCAGCTGTTGAGGCTGAACAGCCTCCAATGAACATCAGGGTGAAAAGAACCATTTTGCTGAAAGTAGGCCAAAGGTCAAAATTTGTGCTTGCATATCCTGTGGTGGTCATGATGGATGCGCTTTGAAAAAAGGAATACCTGAAGGCCTGAAAAAAAGAGTCGTAGGTGCCAGAATACCATAGATTCGCGGCAATAGCGATCATAGCAACAGCTAAAATGCCAAGATAGAGCCTTAATTCATGATCCCCTAAAAAATCGCGCCAGCGCCCTCTCACCAGATCATAATAAAGATTGAAATTGGCCCCGGCAATGATTATAAAAATACCAATGACGATATCAATGTAAACACTGTTAAAATAGCCGATGCTGGCGTTGTAGTTTGAGAATCCGCCGGTGCCCATAGAGCCAAAGGTTTGGATAAAGGCATCAAAGAGGCTCATGCCGCCTGCCAGGAGCAAAAGGACTTCAAGCAGCGTAATAGAGATATAGATGATATAAAGTATCTTTGCGGAGTCTGACATTTTAGGTGTGATTTTATCCATTGTCGGACCAGGAGTCTCGGCTTTCGCAATCTGCTGGCCGCCGCATCGCTTCTCGCGATTGCTGGCCCGGCCTTCGCTGGCCCGGCTGACGATCCGGCCAACTGGCGCAAGGTCGATCCTGAAAACCTGCTGCAGTTCACCATCAAGCGTCAGGACTTCCTGATCGAACTGCGTCCCGATTTCGCTCCGGCCCATGTCGAGCAGATCAAGAAGATCGCCCGCGCGGGTCACTACAACAGCCTGCCATTCCACCGCGTCATCGACGACTTCATGGCGCAGGGCGGCGAAACGTCGGCAATCTACATGCTGTCGACGCCGTACCCCAACATCAAGCTCGAAGCAGTGTTTGACCGCAAACCTGCGGAACACCCCGTGCAGTGGTTCGGCAAGAACTCCGCCGGCGATCAAGTTGGCTATCTCGACGGCTTCATCGTCAACGGCCAGCCCGACCAGCTTGCCTCGATGAACGCTTCCGGCACCGTGAAAACCTGGGCGCTGCATTGCCCGGCCGTCACCTCCATGGCGCGCACGGATGAACCGAACTCCGCCGACACCCAGTTCTTCCTGATGCGTCAGGCCCGCGATCAGCTCGACAAGCAGTACACCATCTGGGGCAGGGCGCTGAACGGTCTCGACATCATCCGCGCCATCAAGGCCGGTCCTGAAGAAACCGATGGCCGCCTGTCTCCCGGTGTTGCAGACAAGCTGTCGCGCGCCACGATGGTCGCGGACCTGCCGGTCTACAAGAAGCCTACAGTCTATGTTCAACGCACCGACGGACCTCTGTTCGCCGATGCGCTGAAAGCCGCCGCTGCAGCACCCGGCGACGCCGCGTGTTCGCTTCCCCCAGTTCAGGTCGTCGTGGAGATGCCGCCAAGTGAGTAATACAGAAAAGGAAAACCAGCTGATTCTCCAGCTGGACAACGGCAAGGTCGTGATCGATCTCCTGCCTGAGAAGGCCCCGGGCCATGTTGCGCGCATCAAGGAACTGGCGCGCGAAGGCTTCTATGACGGGCTCACCTTCCACCGCGTCATCAACGGTTTCATGGCTCAGGGCGGTTGCCCGGACGGCACAGGCATGGGCGGCTCGCCCAAGAAGCTGAAGGCCGAGTTCAATGACGTCAGCC
>JBBRXH010000016.1:0-15775 GCA_038248565.1 Peptostreptococcales bacterium
GCAAGTCCAGCCAGTAGGCCGCTGATAAGAACGCATAACCACCTGGTTTTATAAACACTGATACCGACAGTCTCAGCCGCTCTGGGATGTTCTCCGACAGCTCTGATCCTAAGACCCAGTGGTGTTTTAAAGAGCACATAGTATGACACTCCCACCAATATAAATGCAATGTAAACAAAGGGCGTAAATTTTGAAAACAAATCTCCCAGTACCGGAATCTTTTCTAAAAACTCAAGGGCTTTTGGGTTGGTTGTCAGCGCCTGAGGCACTGAAGGCGTGGCGCCGGATCTTTTCCAGATGAGCTCCAATAAAAATGCCGACATGCTTAACGCCAGCAAATTGATGGCTACTCCTGCAATAACCTGATTACCTCTCAAATTGATTGCCAGAAAAGCCAGTATGGATGCGGTTATTATACCGAAAACCATTGCGGCAACAACGCCGAGCCATGGATTGCCAGTGATATGGGTAAAGAGTACCGCAAAGAAAGCGCCGATGATCATGATTCCTTCAAGGCCGATATTCACCACTCCGGATCTTTCGGAGAAGACACCGCCAAGGGCCGCTAAAATGAGGGGAGTCGCCAGTCTAATAGCTGAAGCTATAACCGCTATGACTACTGCGCCTTCTATCATGTTACTCCACCTCCTTTATTTTAGAATTTTTCTTTTTACGATCGGAAATAAATTTGACGATAAGTTCACCTGCTATAAATATCAGAATCACAGCCTGAATAATGCCCGTTATTTCTTTTGGAATACCAGCAAGCTGCATTTGTCTTGCGCCATTGTCCAAAATTCCGAAAAGCAGACCGCTGGCCAATACTCCAAGGGGATGGTTTACGCCGACCAGGGCAACAGATATGCCCGTGAAGCCATAACCAGGCATCATGGAGACCTGATTAACGGAATAAATCAGCCCAGTAACCTGAACTGCCCCGGCAAGTCCGGAAAGACCGCCGGCAATGAACATCGCCAGAATCGTATTCTTTTGTTTGCTGATCCCGCCATATTCAGCCGCATCCGGGCTGAATCCCACAGACCTTATTTCGTAACCGATTGTCGTTTTGAATAATATAAAGTAAATCAGAATAGCAGCGGCGATAGCGATGAAAATACCGATATGCGCACTGGAATAGGTGAATTGAGGTAAAATTGCATTGAGTTTTAAAAGCTTTGCCTGTTCGGGGATCGGCACTGTAAAAGCTTCTCTGATGGATCCGGGGATCAGCGTCTCTGGGTTGAGTACTGTTCGGACCAGGTAATTCGATGTGTGAAGCGCAATATAATTCAGCATGATGGTGGTGATGACCTCGTGCACGCCAAAGCGGGCTTTCAGGAAACCTGCAATGCCGCCCCAGACACCTCCGGCAAAAATACCCATAATAAGAATCATGGGAATCAGTATAATGCCCGGCATGTCTTTAAATACCCAACCGGTAACGATGGAGGCGATGCTGCCGGCAATATATTGACCCTCAGCGCCGATGTTAAATAATCCGCACCTGAACGCCAGTGCAACAGAAAGCCCAGTAAAGACAATCGGTGTCATTTTATATAAGGTCTCGCCAAAGCTGGTCACGCTGCCAAGACTGCCTTTAAATAAGGCTGCATAAGCAACCAGTGGATTGCTTCCGGCGATAATGATACAGATGGCGCCAACGACAAATCCTAATACTACTGCAAAGATGGGGAGTCTGAAGCTATCCCATATTTTTGTAAGTTGATCCTTCATGAAGGTGTATCCCCCTCTCCCAGCTTACCACCGGCCATCATAATGCCAAGTTTTCTTTCCGTAGCATCCTTGGCGTCTAAAACGCCGACGATTTTGCCCTGATAAATAACAGCTATTCTGTCAGCCAGGCCCAATACCTCATCGAGCTCAAGGGAAATCAGCAGAACGGCTTTATTATTCTCCCTCTGTTCAAGAAGTCTTTTATGAACGAACTCTATGGAGCCGACATCAAGACCCCTGGTAGGCTGAGCCGCTATGAGCAATTGGGGATTGATATAAAATTCTCTGGCAATGATGACCTTCTGCTGATTTCCGCCGGATAATGATTTGGCTTTGACATTTTCATTGGGTGTCCTGATATCAAATTCGGAAATAAGCTTTTTGCCATGGAGATGTATCGCGGGATAATTCATAATGCCATTTTTGCTGAAGGGTTCTTCTTTATGATAGCCCAGAATCATATTCTCCGCTAAAGAATACTCAAGAATCAGTCCGCGTTTTTGCCTATCCTCCGGGATATGTCCGACTCCTATTTTATTAATATCCTTAGTATGAAGGTGCGTTGTATCCTGGTCTAAAATCATGACCTGGCCGGCTTCTATTTTGCGCAGTCCATTCAGAGCTTCCACCAGCTCCCTCTGCCCATTGCCGTCAACCCCGGCGATGGCAAGGATTTCTCCGGCTTTTACTTCAAAGCTTACATCTTTAATGGCATCAAGCCTTCGCGAGTCTTTTACCTTAAGGTTTTTTACGGACAAGATCACTCTTCCCGCTTGCTTCTCCGTTCGATCAGAAGTAAGTTTAACTTTTCTGCCCACCATAAGCTCAGCAAGAGAATCAGCGTTGGTTTCCGATGTTTTAAGAGTATCGACAACCTGACCTCTGCGTATGACAGTGATCCGATCGCTCATGGACAGCACTTCTTTAAGTTTATGGGTGATGAGAATAATAGATTTGCCTTCTTTAGTCAGGTTTTTGAGAATTTCAGCAAGTTCGTCGATCTCCTGCGGTGTCAAAACAGCCGTCGGTTCATCGAGTATCAGTATCTCAGCACCCCTATAGAGGGCTTTGAGAATTTCGACTCTCTGCTGCATACCTACGGAAATATCCTGAATTTTTATATTCGGATCCACAGCAAGTCCAAATTCATCGGAAATCTTCTGGACATTGGCCACTGCGGTTTTTATATCGAAGCTGAAGCCACCAAATTTAGAGGGCTCATTGCCCAAGACGATGTTTTCGGCTATTGTGAAGGGTTGTACAAGCATGAAGTGCTGATGCACCATGCCGATACCCAATTTTATAGCGGTAGTGGGGCTTTTTATGGCATTCTTCTGCCCATTGACGAAAATGTCTCCGGAAGTCGGCTGATAGAGTCCATAGAGAATGTTCATGAGCGTGGTTTTACCCGCACCATTTTCACCAAGTAAAACGTGAATCTCCCCCTTTTCCAAAGAGAAATTCACCTTATCGTTTGCGACCACACCGGGAAATATTTTTGTAATTTCCTTCATTTCAATCACATTGGACAAATTCAACACCAATCCTTTCGGGACATAGTCATATTTTAAGTCTAAAGACTCAAATAATCTTCAGACTTAAACCATGAATATGATAGGCTGTTTATTTGCAATCAGGCCAGGCATAACTACCTGGCCTGATTGCTTCATAAAAATTCTTAAGACTTATAGTACTGTTGGTACAAATGCATCGAAAGTGGCTTTATCTGTAGGAACCATAATAGTTCCGTCGATGATCGCTGCTTTATAAGCATCTGCTTTTGCGGATACTTCAGCAGGGACATTTCCTGCGAGGTCGCTGTAGCCAACGCCATCAGTTGCAAGGCCAAACTCGATATTTTTGCCGTCGAAAGTGCCATCAACAACAGCTTTGGTTACGAGATAAGTCGCATTGTCTACTCTCTTAACCATGGAGCAAAGAACTGCTTTTGGATTTAGAGCTGACTGATCCTGGTCAACGCCGATGGCCCAGAATCCCTGTTCGCCGGCAGCTTCGATAACGCCGATGCCGCAAGCGCCGGAGGCGTGGAATACTACGTCAGCGCCCTGCTGAGCCTGGGCTAATGCAGCTTCTTTGCCTAATGCCGGATTGTCGAATACGCCGGTATAGTTTACGAGAACTTCAGCAGCCGGGTTAACTGATTTTACGCCTGCTTTAAAGCCGTATTCAAATTTTTCGATCAGTGGGAACTGCATGCCGCCAACAAAACCAACCTTATTGGTCTTCGTTGTAAGACCGGCTATAGCGCCTACAAGGAAAGAACCTTCATGTTCTTTGAAAGTAAGTCCGGTTACATTGGGTGCATCAACTGTTGAGTCGATGATGGCAAATTTCTGATCCGGGAACTGCATTGCTGCTGCTCCGGTTGCTTCAGCCATTAAGAAACCTACTGATATGATTAAGGCAGGTTTTTCTGCTGCAGATGCTGATAAATTAGCAGTGTAGTCATCTGCAGTAGCAGATTCGAGAACATTGGTTTTGACACCGAATTCAGCTTTTGCCTTTTCGAGACCAGCCCAAGCGGAATCGTTAAAGGATTGATCACCAAGTCCGCCGGTATCTGTAATCATCGTTACGGATACATCGCTGGTTGGAGCTGGTGTTGCTCCTCCGCCGCAGGCACCTAAAGTGAATATGAGCATGAGAACTAAAACTAAAGCCAATACTTTTTTAATCATTTGTCTTTCTCCTCCTAAACCTTTTGTGATAGTTTATTATCTGCTTAAATTATATAATAATCTGGCTTAAAATGAAAGTGCTATTTATTCCTTGTCGGAAAGGCTGCCAAATCCGGAGCCTGTTCCCCAGACAGATTCAACATGGATGACGCTGATAAAGGCTTTTCTGTCCACGCCTGCGATATGATTTTTGATCAGCATACTCTCCCGGGGAGAACAAATGGTCATGATTTTCGTTCTCTGTTCTCCTGTATACACACCGGTAATGGCGATATTTGATACTCCGCGGCCAATATCATTGAGGATGTACTCTGCAATCTCATCGTGAAAATTCGTAATGATTTCTACCTGCACCAGCTTTGAGTCGAAACCGAACATGATGATTTCTACAGTCTTGGCAAAGATGACCTGGGTGACAAGGGCATAAAGGGCAATATTTCTGCCGAAAACAAAGCCGGATAATATAATAACTACGCCATCAATCACTAACAAAATCTGGCTTAAGCTTACAAAGGGCAGAACTTTTTTTCTCAGAATTTTTGCAATAGTATCCGTACCTCCGAAAGAAAAGCCCCTTTCAAATACGATCCCGGCGCCGACTCCGGCGATCACGCCGACATAGATCGCAGCCAGGATGGTATCCTTTTCCTGAAGCAGGGTAAAGCCGAGTTGTTCAAATAGTACTAAAAATGCCGGGTATAATATGGTAACGACGAGAATTTTTCTGGCTTCGCGAAATCCGAGAAGCGTCCAGCAGATGATGAAGATGATAAAAGCACCGCAGTAATACATCAGCGAAAAATCCAAATAGATAAATTTCTGCACTATACGCACGACCCCGGTCAATCCGCCGGAACTTAAACCATTGGGAATCATGATGCCGATCGTCGCAAAAGCATTGATGGCGCAGCCTATGGAAACCATCACCAGGTTAAAGGACAGTCTTTTCACTCTCTCTTTGGTGATTTTCCTGGTGATTTCTTTGTACGCGATCTTTAGTCTGCTGACTATTTCCTTTATCGTCATTATTTATCCTCCTGATGCAGACGAATGTCCTTAAAAGTGCTGTTTCCAAAAACATCGATAATGCGAAGCCCAATACGGGTGAAGGCTTTGGCTTCTCTTTGAATCCGGTGCTCAAGCCTGCCGTTTTCCCGGCAAAAAAAGCTATCCGGCTTGAAAATCCTGCCATCATATTGAAAATCTATGCTCCAGTAATCCACCAGCTGCAGAGAATCTTTGTCAAGAATCTTCTTAACAACTGGAATATATTTCTCCTCAACGGGTATATCTCGTGATTTCTTATAACTGTAAGAGGATAGCGTCAGTTCGATAGTCTGGTTGCCCGTCAGATCTATGGGCTGAAGTGAAATTAAGACATTGGCATCAGTCACATTCTCCTCCGCGGAGCCCTTCTCCTCATAGAAATCAAAGGTCGCTCCCATAGTTGCAAGTCTTTTATTGGCCTTAACGCTGGCAGACTTTCCTATATCACAGGAGATCCATCTTCTATTCATCTTTTGCGCCGCTGCTGCCAGGGTCCCTGAACCGCCGAAGAAATCAGCGATGAGGTCCCCTTCCTTTGAACAGCTTTCGATAATCCGTTCCGCTAATGCCTCAGGCTTTTGGGTCGCATAGCCTGTCCTTTCGGACGATGTTCTACCAACCATATCGATGGCCCAGACGTCTTTCATAGTCACCATGGTGTACCAGCCCATTTCATCCCGGTACTCCTTTACCCCCTTGAATCTGTAGGGTTTATAGGCTCTGTTATAGGATTTCTCCAGCTGCGGGTTGAAGTAATAATGGCTGGTCTTGGCATAATAAAGCAGTGTATCGTGCTTTCTGGCAAAATAACGCTTGCTTACACCGCCAGATTTATATTGCCAGATGATTTCATTGACAAAATTCTTCTCGCCAAAGATTTCATCCAGTATAATTTTGACGTAATGTACCACATGCCAATCCAGATGGACGATCAGATTCCCTGTAGCGCTAAGCAGTTCTCTGATCATGAAGCATCGGGACGTCAACATGATGAGGTAATCCTCCATACCGTTTTCCCAGGTATCGCGATAGGCATGCTGCCTTATGATGGGTATTTTCTTGACGATATCCGAATTGATTCTGATATCCGTTCCGTAATCCACCTTGGAGAAAAAGGGAGGGTCCATATAGATCAGGTCTATTTTCCCCTTTAAGGCTTTTTTTTGCATAAGCTCCTTCATAAAAAGAAAATTATCACTTTTTACCAGAAGATTTCCACTGGCTTCTCCTACCCTTTCAGTTAAAACCAAAGGCTCCCGATCCTGCTCAATCAGAAGGGCTTCAAATTCTTCTCGTCCTTTTTCGATGATCAGAGGCAGCTTTTGAAGTAGACTCATGATGGGTTCTCCTTTCCGGTTTTATCAGCGCATCCTGACCAAAGCCGATCAGATCCTGTCTGCCGGCCTTGATCAATACACTTTTAACTATATCATAATTCTCAGGTTTATTAAAATGCAGCATGGCCCGCTGGGCCTTCTTTTCTTCCGGATCTCTTGGGATATAGACGTTTTCTCCGGTTATTGGGTCCAGTCCTGTATAGTACATACAAGTCGCAAGGGTCCCCGGCGTCGGATAAAAATCCTGGACCTGATCCGGGATGAATCCGCTGTGTTTTAGAAATATAGCCAGCTCGATAGCATCCGAAATGGTTGAACCCGGATGAGAAGAGATAAAGTAAGGCACCAGAAATTGCCTGCTTCCCAGTTTTTCGTTGATCTTCTGATACTTTTCGCTGAATTTTGCAAAGACAGATTTTGAAGGTTTGCGCATTCTGGCAAGTACGCCCCTTGATATATGCTCCGGAGCGACCTTAAGACTGCCGCTGACATGGTGCTCACAGAGCTCCTGGATAAAGGTGCTATCCTTGTCATAAAGGGCATAATCATATCGGATTCCGGATCTTATGAAGACTTTTTTGATTTTAGGCAGTCGCCTGACAGTCCTTAAGATATCGAGATACTCACTATGATCAATTTCAAGGCTGGGGCAAGGCGTCGGGTATAAACAGTCCCGGTCTACGCAGGTGCCAACAGCCAATTGCTTTTTGCAGGAGGGCTTTCTGAAATTTGCCGTCGGGCCCCCGATGTCGTGAATATAGCCCTTAAAATCAGGCCTTTCTGTGAGTCTTTCTGCTTCAGCTACAATGGACTCTTTGCTGCGACCCTGGACAGTCCTGCCCTGGTGGTAGGTCAGCGCACAGAAGCTGCAGCTGCCAAAGCAGCCCCGATTTGCGGTAATGCTGAACTTTACTTCCTCAATAGCAGGAACGCCCCCCAAAGTTCTATACATCGGATGATAATCCCCTTCGTAAGGCAGTTCATAGATTCGGTCCAGCTCTTCAGTAGTCAATATTGCCATTGGCGGATTCTGAATAATGTAAGTATGGGGCTCGTAAAGCTCAGCCAGCTGCTCGCCTCTGATAAAATCATTATTGATGTACTGGATCTTAAAGCTGGCTGCATAGACCGAAACATGGCTTAGAAGCTCTTCATAGGAAGGCAGCAGCTTAACATCCGGCTCGGCCAAAATCAGGGCTTCGGCGCTTTGAAAAACACTTTTATATACCGTCCCTTTGATCCAGTGGATATCTTTAATATCAATACCTGATTCTAAAGCCTCTGCAATTTCGACGACAGCTTTTTCACCCATGCCATAAATCAGCAGATCCGCTTTGGCATCAAGGAGTATAGATCTTCTGATCCTGTCATCCCAATAGTCATAATGGGCAAATCGTCTGAGACTGGCTTCAAGTCCGCCGATGATGACTGGCACATCCTTATAGGCCTCCCTGGCCCTGCTGCTGTAGACTATTACCGCCCTATCCGGCCTGTTTCCGGCTAAACCTCCCGGCGAATACTGGTCCTGCCTTCTGCGTTTTTTAAAGACCGAATAATGATTCACCATGGAATCCACGTTGCCGGAATTAATGAGAAAGCCAAGCCTGGGTTTTCCCAGTTTTTTAAAATCATCAAGGTTTTTCCAGTCAGGCTGGGCAAGAATTGCCACTTTATACCCATGGCTTTCAAGGACTCTACCTATGATGGCATGGCCAAAGGAGGGATGATCCACGTAGGCATCACCGGTGATGATTATAAAATCAGGCTGCTCCCAGCCCAGCTCATTTATTTCGCTTAAAGTCGTAGGTAAATAGGCCATCGGTACTCCTAAATGACTTACTGATATAAAAATGATTTCTAAGCCAATTATAGCATAGAAAAACAAAAGCAGAGGAGTTTTTATTCTCATCTGCTTTCGCTTAAATCAATTTATCTACCCTGCTTAATCGTTGTAATAAGCTCTTTCTCCGTGGATATCATTGTCGAGCCCAAAGTCCTGAGCTGCGTCAGTTACGCGAACCGGCGTGACATAATTGATGAGCTTCAGAAGTACAAAGGAAATCACAAAGGCATAGGCTGCTGCGAAGACGACGGCGCCCACCTCCACCATAAAAAAGCGGGTACCTCCAAATAGAAGCCCATCCGCTCCAGCACTATTGATGGCCGTACTGCCGAATATACCGAGGCATACAACGCCCAGTATCCCGCCAACGCCATGGACTCCCCAGACATCAAGAGCATCGTCCCAATGCAGTGTATTCTTGAGTTTGACTGCAAAGTAACAGATCGTACCAGCCAAAATTCCGATGATGACGGCTGTATTCGTACTGACATAACCGGCAGCAGGTGTAATAGTAGCGAGGCCCGCAACTGCTCCAGTTAGCAGACCGATAAATCTCGGTTTGCCTGTCTGGAACCATTCTATGGCCAGCCATACAATCGCAGCGAAGGATGCCGCTATATCGGTGTTTAAAAATGCAAGGGCTGTGATATTATCGATGCGAAGCTCGCTGCCCGCGTTGAATCCGTACCAGCCAAACCAGAGTAAAGCTGTACCCATAGCAATCAGTGGCACATTATGTGGCTCTGTAGTGACTTTACGCTTGCCTACAAAGAATACTGAAGCAAGTGCTGCCATTCCCGCCGTTGCATGAACCACGATGCCACCTGCAAAATCAAGGACTCCCCACTGAGCCAGAATTCCTCCGCCCCATACCATGTGGGCAAATGGGAAATAAACCAGCAGCAGCCAGGCAATCTGAAATATAATGTAGGCTTTAAATCTAACGCGATCCGCAAAAGCCCCGGTAATCAGCGCAGGCGTTATGATGGCAAACATCATCTGATAGGCAATAAAAACCAGTAAAGGGATATTGTTCGTCGGTGAAAAAACGTCCGTAACACTTACGCCATTCAAAAATGCCATATCCAAGTTTCCTATGATACCGCCCACATCCCCGCTAAAGCAAAGTGAGTACCCCACAGTATACCAAAGAATCGTCGTGATCCCCATGGATACAAAGCTCTGCATCATGATGGTGATAACGTTTTTTCTGCCAACCAGTCCGCCGTAAAAAAATGCCAGGCCTGGTGTCATAAGCATGACCAGACTAGTCGCAATCAGCATAAAAGCTGTACTCCCAGTATTAAACTCCATTTTATTTAGTCCTCCCTAAATCAAATATTGCGCATTAATTATTATGCAACGACTAATAAAGCAAATCTCATGCCATAAAAAAAACAGGCTTTAAATGCCTGTTTTTCAGTGTTTATTAACGCTTTCGACCTATTTTTCCGTGCCCAAACTGTCACATTGTGTCATCATGGTCACTGAAAATATGATGCTTATGCAGCTTTCTATAAAGCGATCTTCGCGAAATGCCGATTTTTTCTGCCGCCTTGGTGACATTGCCGCCGGTATCCTTGAGTGCTTTTCTTATTAATCGTTCCTCAACCTCATCCTTATGAAGATCAAGTGATGAGAAGTCTCTTTTTTCTCCGCCCCTAATCGGTTCAGGCAAATCAGAAAGCCCAATAACAGGGCCTTCGCTGATAACGATAAGCCGCTCAACGACATTTTCAAGCTCCCGCACATTGCCGGGCCAGGAATAGCTGAGTATAGATTTAAGGGCTTCTTCTGACAGAATTTTTTGGCCGGTTTTGTTTGTGAAACTTGCATTTCCCATGAATACTTTCAGCAAATCAGGAATATCTTGCTTTCTATCCCGGAGTGGGGCGACTTCGATGGGAATGACATTCAGTCGATAGAAAAGATCTTCTCTGAATTTATTCTCTGAAACCAGTTTGCCTAAATCCTTGTTTGTAGCGGTTATGACTCTAATATCTAATGCTAATGTTTTGGTTGAGCCTAGTCTTTCAACTTCTTTTTGCTGAATGACCCTAAGCAGCTTCAGCTGAATGATTGGCGAAATATCTCCGATTTCATCCAGAAATATGGTCCCGCCGTTTGCCAGCTCAAACCTGCCCGGCTTGTCATCCAAGGCACCAGTAAAAGCGCCTTTCACATAGCCGAAAAGTTCGCTTTCCAATAAGGATTCGGGAAATGCGGAGCAATTGACCTGGATAAAAGGCTGGTCTTTTCTTGGGCTCAGCTCGTGTATGGATTTTGCTACCAGCTCTTTTCCGACGCCGGTTTCGCCATGGATGTTCACTGTGGCGCTGCTGGATGCAACTTTAAGAATCAGTTTTTTCAGCTGTTTCATGCTATCACTTTCAGCGACGAACATATCTGTTGCTGATAGATTCAGGAAATCCTCCTCATTATTGTGGTCTACCAGCAAAGCGGCTCTTTCCACTGCCGAAATGACTTCATCGATGTCAAAAGGCTTTTTGATATAGTCCCGTGCACCCATCTTTACCGCAGCAATGGCGGTATCCACCGTCGCAAACGCAGTCATTATGAGCACTTCGATAAAAGGATCGATAGTTTTGATCTCTTTAAGTAAACCTATGCCATCAAGACCGGGCATGCGAATGTCTGTAATCACCACATCCACCTGCCTGGCCTTTAGAATCTCAAGGGCGCTGAGACCATTATTGGCTTTTAGCGTTTTATACCCCTTCTGTGATAGTAGCCGATCAAGCAGATTTAAAATGTTCTCTTCATCTTCGCAAATAAGCACAACTTTATTGTTCATAACCCTAATCTCCCTTCAGCGGTAATTTGATCAGCACATTGACGCCCTGTCTCTGAGTCCTGTCTATCTCCAGTGTGCCGCCATGATTTTGTATAATTCTTGAGGATATTGAGAGCCCAAGGCCTGAGCCCTTTTCTTTTGTGGTAAAGAAAGGCGTAAATATTTTATCCACCTGATCATCGGAAATACCGGTTCCCTGATCGATAATTTCGATAATAAAGCAGTTCTCCCCTTCGCTTGCTGTCGTTCTCACAACGATTTCATCACCGGCTTTGGATGCCTGTATCCCATTAATCATAATATTAATCAGAACCTGCTTGATTTGTCCGGAATCTATATAAAGATTACGCTTTGCACTGCTTATGACTCTTAGGCTAACCTTCGCCTTTTGGAAATCACTTTTCATCAATTTGATGGTTTCATCGATTAGCTCTTCCATAGGGATCCATTTTTTATCCGGCTTTTTCGGCAAGGCAAATCCCATAAACCGTTCTACGATAAGGTCAAGTCTGCTGACTTCGTCCAAAATAACGGATAAATCCTGATAGGTCTGTTCATCTTTTGTAAAATTCGTCCTGGCATACTGGGCATAACCTTTGATTGAAGCCAGTGGATTGCGGATTTCATGGGCTACACCGGCGGCCATTTCCCCAAGTTCTGTCAGCCTCTTTGCCCTCAGAATACTCTCTTCCAGCCTTCTCTTCTCTTCAAGATGGTTCATGATGACTGTCATGCCAATCAGCTCGCCATTCTGGTCCGTCTGTCTCAATGTGTTGAAGATAATCGGCGTTGCAGCACCGTGACCATCCTGAATGTATAGAATCTCACCGCGATATTTCCTGTCGTTCTCAAGACTGCCTGCAAGAATCTTAAAAAAGTCCTGAAGATCCGTGTTGGTTTGACTATAAATGGATAGTCCAGTCTCATCATCGGTATTTATACCGAGTATCTGGGCTGCTGATTTATTGACCGAGGAAATCCCTCCTTTGGCATCGATGGTCAGTATGCCGTTGGGAATTGTTTCGAAGAGTTCTCTGATATTTTCGTTGATCTCGGTTGTATAAGCAGCCTCTCCCGTCTTCTCAAGAACCATCTGCATGAGAAAATTCAGCTGTTCAAGTAAAATATCAAAGGAAAAGGTCAAGCTGCTGATCTCATCTCTGGTGTCCTTAGCTGATGCAGACTCGGGATTTCCCCTGATCAGTCCATTCATCTTGTCCATTAGCCTTCGGATTGGTTCTGTTATAATTTTTGAAAGCACGATAGACAGGAAGGAAAACAGGACGATGATGACAACAGATACTAAAAGTAAATAGTTTAAAAAATCGTTGATAACCTTGTAGGCTTCGGTTTTACTCTGAAAAACTTTAACGCTCCATTCTGATTGGTTTGGTTTGAAATTTGAAACAGGCAGGGCTACAGTCAGATAGTCTGCCAGCTGTTTCTGACTTAGGGTCTTTTCATAAAACCCATAGGATATCCCCTCATTTCCCTCAATTTCAAATCCGGCAAAACCTGTTTCTCCTATTTTGACGTTGCTGACGATATCTTCAATGGAACCAAGCTGCATGCATTCGGCTACAGCGCCTATCTGTTCTGCCTTTTCGTTAAAAATCGGTCTTGAAAAAATAAGGATCCTATCTCCGTTCAAATTGATCAGAAGTTCTGAAATGAAGGGCTCCTTTCCGGTTATTTTATCAGCGATACCTGAAAAGTCTGGTATTGTTCCAGTGGATAGCGTGACCTTTCCCTCCAGGTCCGTCACAAAGATACCATCATAGGTCCTATAGGTCTCCATAACATTCTTAAGAAAACCGATTTTTGTCTGGTTACTGACTTCATCCGTTGTTAAAATACTGGATTCCGACAGCACTTTGATATCTCCAGACCTTTCAAAAACAAAACGTTCGATTTTATTTGCCGTTTCACCGGCAATCGTAGTTAATTCCTTCTGCTTTGAATCCTTGAGGGTTTCCATGGTATTGTCATAAAAGACAACGCCAAGTATTACCAATATCAGAAGTGTCATCAAGATAAAAGCAAGTGAAATTTTTACCTGAAGCGAAGTATTCTTCATCTTTAATAACCCAAAGTCTCATCGATGAGGATCAGGATAACTTTAACGCCTTTATGCTGTCTTTCCATGATCAGTGTTGCGTTGCACATTCTATCCGGGGAATCGCAGTTCATGCATTTCCCAAGATGCCTGCAGGGCGTATCTAATTTTAACCGCTCAGCATTCTTTGGACAGGCAACATTTTTGATGCGAATCATGGCATCATCCAAATTTCTCGCGATTTTATTCACACCGCTAACAATATAGAGGCGCTCATGGCCATAGAGCATGCCGGAAAGTCTGTTGCCTGTTCCATCTATGCTGACCAGCCTACCATCTTCAGTAATAGCATTGATACTGGTCAGGTATACCTTGGCGCCTGCTGCTCTGGCTAATTCAGCCGGTTTATCCAAAGGCCTTAGCTGGTGCCAATAAACTGTATTGCCCTTCTCTGCAAGCTTATCATAAATCCCCAGTTCAGCTATGGTGACCGATCCGCTGATCCCAACGGTTTCTTCTACGCCAATATCCTTTATCAGCGCCTCCACAGCACTGGCTTTGTCTTGAAAATAACGCACAGTAAATCCATTTTTTTCGAGATTTCTGAGGGTGTTTTTCAGCATATCATTCATGATCATTCTCCTTTTTTAGCGCTTCCAGTTTATAAATATCCTGTCTTCTATGGGCAAGCAACGGCAGCTGCCGGCGAATTTCATGAAGGTAATCAAGATCGATGTCCGCAAATACGATGCTTTCCTTTTCGTCGGTCTGACCTGCGAAGGCTCCCCAGGGATTCGCTACCCCAGAATGGCCATAGGCGTGGTAAGCTGCATCCATATCTCTTGCCGGTGATACCGCTGCAAAGTAGACCTGATTGTCCAGGGCTCTGGTCCTCATGGTGAGTTCCCAGTGGGCAGGTCCCGTTGTCATATTAAAGGCTCCGGGTACGATGATCAGCTCTGCACCCTTTAGCGTCATAAGTCTGATCAATTCAGGGAAACGCATGTCGTAGCAAATCGCTATGCCGATTTTGCAAAACTCAGTATCTATGACGGTTATCTGATCACCTCTGCCAAGCACCTCTGATTCCTTGAACTGAATTCCGCCTTTGATGGCGATATCAAAGAGATGGATTTTTCTGTGTTTACCGATCAGTCTTCCTTTTGGGTCAAAAGCAAAACAGGTATTATAAATGCTCTCGCCCTCTTTTTCCGGAATTGTACCGGCGATCAGATAAATACCAAGTTCTTTCGCCAGTTCGGACATTCTGCCTACAGTCTGGCCATTCTCTTCCTCTGCGTAGGCGCGAAAAAGCGAACTGTTATATGGGCAGTTAAACATCTCAGGCAGGGCAATTATCCTGGCCCCACTCTGATGGGCTGCTCTCACCATACTCTCCGCTTTATTAAGATTAACCAGTTTATCGGCAGCTACCGCCATCTGACAGAGGGCTATTTTAAAAACCATACCATCATCCTCCAATCCTTTCACTAACGCAGATTTTTTGTGTATCATCCTTGCTGCATCTGATGATTTTAACCATATTGTCGATGATTTTACCTGTTAGACCCCAGATAACATACTCTTTATAACGGTAAATTGGTATGGTGGACCTGCCCTTTCTCCAATTGTAAGGGTTTTTAACATTGAGCATTTCATATGGGAAGTCCTCTCCTACATCCGGAGAGACGGAAAGCACCTTCACGATAGGGTCATTTTCCATAAAAAAGTCAAAAGGCACCAGGAATATATCTTTAACTTCATCATGATTGACCGCATGGGCTTTAATATCATCATAGTCTATAATGCCAAGAAATGAGTAAAGGGTAAAATTGCTATAGGTATAGATATAATCCATCTCATTGATTATGTCTATCTGCTCTATTGCAATGTTAAGTTCTTCCGAGGTCTCCCGCAGGGCGCAATCCCGCGGCGACTCATCACCTTCCAGCATTCCGCCCGGAAAACAAACCTCGCCTGGCTGCCTCTTCAGATGATCTGAACGGATTTCAAAAAGAACATGTACCCGATCATCTTTGATCACAAGGGGAATCAGCACGGAAAAATAATGATATACACCGTAAGGTTTAGGTTCCCTATCTTTAAAAATAGCTTTAAAATCTTTTAATTCCATTTCATTTCCCATATGATGTTTTGTCCCGCAAAAGCGTACACCATAACTTGCCTTTCTATATTTTATCTTTTGAGACTTTCCTTGATGGCAGTCCTGCTCAGGGTCATATA
>JBBRXH010000017.1:0-15598 GCA_038248565.1 Peptostreptococcales bacterium
ATTGCTCCTGCCCAAATCCTACTGATCATCCTGGGGTTATCCGTGCTTCCGGGCAGAAGTTTCCTGTGGCTTATCTATGGTTTTTTACCCATTTTATTCCCGCTCTTAACCTCACTGATCGACTCCATTTTGTCCATCCGCTTTGGCAGGGGAAGATCAAAGGGATACCTGCCGGTTATCTCAGGCCTTAAAGCGACGTTGCTTCAGGTTATAGTTCAACTGGCATTCCTTCCCTATGAGGCTTTTCTGATGCTGAACGCTATATCCGTGACACTGGCGCGCATACTCATTACCCATAAAAACACTCTGGAATGGGTCACTTCAGCGGATGCTGAGCGGAGCCAAAAAAATACCCTTGGCAATTATCTGATTAAAATGTCTCCTGGCTTTGCCATCGCCCTGCTTATTCTCGTCTTAACCCTCATCTTTAAGCCGACAGCAATACTACTAACTTTGCTCCTTTCATGCCTGTGGCTGGCGTCCCCATTTATCGCCTACTTACTCAGTAAAAATTACAAGGAGGAACGCTATGATTTGAGTCAGTCGGAGCGGGATGAGCTTAGAAAAACGGCGCGAAAAACCTGGCGGTACTTTGAAGAGTTTGCAAATTTTAGAAATAACTACCTAGCCCCAGACAATTATCAGGAAGATCCACCGAGAGGCATTGCTTCGAGAACCTCACCGACAAATATCGGCCTTGGCCTTATGGCCATTATGACAGCAAGAGATTTTGGCTATATCGGTACGACAGAAATGGTTAGCCTGCTTTCAGATTCAGCTTCCAGTATAGAAAAACTGGAGAAATGGGAGGGTCACCTTTATAACTGGTATGATACCCTTACGCTGAAACCCTTCCGCCCAATTTATATATCCTCTGTAGACAGCGGTAATTTTATAGCCTACTTGATCGCCCTGACTCAAGGGCTTCGGGATTATCTGAATAAACCCCTGCTTGATGTGGAATTTGTAGAAGGCATCCTTGATACCATACGCTGCTCCGGCCAGGCTGGGACTGACATTTTATCCAATTTGGATTTTACCGGTGTTTATGCTTCTGCATCATCACTGGATCCGATTGCATGGAAAGACAAAATAGATCAGATGATGATCAGTAACCGATTTTCCGTATTAAAAAAATCCAACTGGCGCGTCAAACTGGAACACATGCTGACTAAGTTTTCTGAGGATCTCAGTGACCTTATGCCTTGGATCGATTTTCTCGCCATTGTTCCGGAAAATCTCACAGGGACTTCCGCTCCGGAAAATATCTCAAAAGATACAGGATTTATCATAGAGCAACTTAAAAATCCCACGGCTTTCAAGGAGTTGCCTTCATTATACAGATATCTGGTCGTTCGCATAGACCGCCTTATACTTTTGTTAAGCGAGCTCCCTTCCACATCCAATGAGGCGGGTTTAATCTGGCTTTCCTCATTAAAAGAGACATTGATTCAATCAATAGGGGCAACAGAAAAAAATATTGCTCTTCATATTAGTCTTATGGACCGAATTGATGCCCTCTCAGCAGCTACAAGCTTCAGACCCCTCTACTCGAAAAAAAAGCAGTTATTTTCCATCGGTTATAATTTGGACCAAAACAAACTTACGGATTCCTATTATGATTTATTGGCATCCGAAGCAAGACAGACCAGCTATATCAGCATTGCCAGAAATGAAGTGCCTTCTGATCATTGGGAAAGACTTGGAAGGCCCCTTACCGTTATGGATGGCTATAAAGGACTGGTTTCCTGGACCGGCAGCATGTTTGAATACCTGATGCCGCTAATCCTAATGAAGAGCTACAAAAACACACTCCTGGACGAAACCTATTCCTTCGCCGTCCGAAGTCAGAAAAAATATGGCTCCCAGCGGGGAATGCCCTGGGGAACATCTGAATCCGCTTTTAATTCGATGGATATCAATTACGATTATCAGTACAAGGCTATGGGCGTGCCCTGGCTTGGGCTGAAAAGGGGGCTTCTGGAGGATTCCGTCGCGGCACCCTATGCTACCCTATTATCTCTTCACGTTGATCCAAAATCAGCCATAGAGAATATCCAGTATCTAAAGAGTGAAGGCCTGTATGGGCATTACGGTTTTTATGAAGCTGCGGATTATACCCCCGAAAGGCTGGCCTTCGATGCCAAATGTGCCGTTGTTAAAAGTTATATGGCCCATCATCAGGGTATGAGCCTTCTATCTATCAATAATTATCTTCACGGTAATATCTTTCAACGACGCTTTTTCGCTAATCCGGAAATGAATGCAGCCAAGCTGCTGCTTCAGGAAAAGGTGCCAAACAACATACTCATCATCAAGGAAAACAAAGAGAAAGTAAGAGTCCTAAAAAACGAGCCCTTCAAAGATAGAATCCTTCCCCGCGTATTTAAGGAAATCAATGAAGCTATACCCAGAGTACATATCCTATCCAACGGCAATTATTCGGTTATGCTTACGGATAAGGGTACCGGCTACAGCCGGAATAAAATGACAGCGGTAACCAGATGGCGTGAGGATAGCGTCGCTGATCAGTATGGCATGTTCTTTTACATTAAAAATCTCAGTACGGATGCACTTTGGTCAGCAACCTATGCACCGCTAAATGTCCTTCCGGAAAACTACAAGGTCATCTTCAACTCCGATAAAGCTATATTCAGAAGAACTGACGGCAACATCCAGACTAGTATGGAAGTTGCTATAGCCTCCGGAGACAATTCTGAACTGCGTCGCATAAGCATAAAGAATATGGGGGAAACTGACTGTGATATAGAGGTGATGAGCTATTTTGAAATTCTTCTCACTTCACTGGCGCAGGATAAATCTCATCCGGCATTCAGCAACCTGTTTATCGAAACTCAGTTTGATGCTGACAGAAACTGTCTTATCGCCAACAGAAGGCCTCGCTCAGAGACTGATAAGGGTCTTTGGATCGGTCATACCGTAGTAACCAAAGCAAGCTCCATCGGAAGTCTGGACTATGAGACTGACCGCATGAAGTTTATCGGAAGGGGACATACACTCAAGTCCCCTGTCGTCATAGAGAATATGAAACCCCTTTCAAATACTACCGGCCCGGTTCTGGATCCGATGATGAGCCTAAGGCTAAGGTTGGCTGTAGGCGCCGGGAAAACCGTCGAGCTATCCTTCGTCACCGTCGTTAGTGAGACCCATGAGTCGCTGACAGCGCTTTTGGATAAGTATGCAACCCCTGACAATGTTGAAGGTGCCTTCCAATTGGCTTTGACTAGGAGCCATGTAGAAAACCGGTATTTGAATATCGGTTCCACCAAGCTTGCTCTATATCAGGATATGATGTCCAACCTGCTTTACCTTAGCCCAGTTAGAAGAGTGCACCAGAGTAAGATGCTTCTGAACAAAAAAGGTCAATCTGGCCTTTGGGCTTATGGCATTTCAGGCGATTTGCCCATCGTTCTCGTCGTCGTCAATAAAGCGGTTGAAGTGGATATCCTTTATGAAGTACTTAAGGCTCACGAATATTGGCGTATTAAGGGATTAAAAGTGGATCTGGTTATTCTCAGCAGCGAGGAGTACAGCTATACCCTTCCCGTCTATTCTCTGATCAACGATATTGTCATGGCTAAACAGACCCACGATTTGGTCAACAGGCCCGGAGATGTCTTTATACTCGAAAAGAATAAAGTATCGGATGAAGATATCCAGCTCCTCTATAGTGTCGCCAGGATCCATCTGAATGGAGACAGCGGAAGCATTGAGGATCAGATGGAGACGAAGTTAAACATCCGCGTGCCTAAACTGAGAAAAGTAACCCATGCACCAAAAAAATATTTTCCGCCGGTAATAAAGGAATCAAAACTTAAATATTACAACGGCTTAGGCGGTTTCAGCCAGGACGGATGTGAGTACGTCATACATCTTGAAAGGCAGCAGACAACCCCAGCTCCATGGATCAATGTCATCTCTAATCCGAAATTCGGTTTCTTCGTCTCTGAAGCCGGTTCAGGTACGACCTGGTGTGAAAACAGCCGTGAAAACAAGCTTTCGCCCTGGTCCAACGATCCGGTGCAGGATTCTTCCGGCGAAGCTATTTATATCACAGATACCGCCACAGGGGAGCTTTGGACACCAACGCCCCTGCCGATTCGCGAGCGACAGCCTTATAGCATCCATCATGGATTCGGCTATACCACATTCAGGCATATCAGCCATGGCATCGAACAGGAGCTTACCCAATTTGTGCCAACGGATGATTCAATTAAAATCAGTATTTTGAAGCTCAAGAATGTGTCGATGAATAAACGGGCCCTTGCCCTTACCTATTATATTAGACCGGTACTGGGCGTAAGCGATCAGGATACAGCCATGCACATTCACTCGAGTCAAAGCGATTCGGGTACCTTGCTCTTCCAAAATCCTTATAATGAGGATTTTCCGGATCAGCTTGCCTTTATGGATTTTTCCCTGCCACAAAAGACCATGACCTGTGATCGACGAGAGTTTTTCGGAACAGGAGACCAGAGGAATCCTGAAAGCCTTATGCGGGAAAAATTATCCGGTGCATCAGGCGCCGGTCTAGACCCCTGCGGAGCCATTCAGGCACCCTTCCTACTAAAACCTGATGAGGGCCTTGAAATTGTACTCGTCTTTGGTCGAGCTGATACCCTGGATGAAATAAGCGGACAGACAGAAAAATATCTGAATATAAAAAACGCCAAAGAAGCTTTAAAGACCGCTCGAAATTTCTGGCGCGAAAAATTAGATATCATTCAAGTTAAAACACCTTCCGATTCCATGAATTTCATGCTGAATGGCTGGCTCCAGTATCAGATCATATCCGGCAGGCTTTGGGGGCGAACAGCCTTTTACCAGTCCGGCGGTGCCTATGGCTTCAGAGATCAGCTCCAGGATTGCCTTTCTATTGCCCACCTATGGCCTGAACTTGCAAAAGAACAGATTCTGCGTCATGGGAAGCGTCAGTTTATCGAAGGAGATGTTCAGCATTGGTGGCATGATCCAAGCGGTAAGGGCACCAGGACCAGATTCAGTGATGACAGATTATGGCTGCCCTATATTGTATCCTCTTATATAGATATTACAGGCGATGAGGATATTTTAAACGCGCTGCTGCCCTTTATCGAGGACGAACCCTTGGCGGATGGCGTTGATGAACGCTACGGCAAACCAAGAGTCTCAAAAGTCTCTGCAACCTTATTTGATCATTGTCAGAAAGCTATAGATATTTCCTTGAAATTTGGCAGCCACGGCCTTCCTTTGATGGGGTCCGGCGACTGGAACGATGGCATGAATACGGTCGGTAACAAGGGGCTTGGAGAAAGTGTCTGGCTGGGCTGGTTTCTAAGCACCGTGCTTAAAAAGTTTTCGATTCTTTGCCGTAACAGAGGCCTTGAGGCTCAGGCCGAAAACTATCTGGGACAGCGGGCTGACCTGATCGCCAATATCGAGAAGAAGGCCTGGGACGGAAGCTGGTACAGGCGCGCCTACTTCGACAATGGGACGCCCCTTGGCTCCATAGAGAACAGTTCCTGCAAAATTGACTCCATATCCCAAACCTGGTCCTTACTTTCGGAATCCGGGCAGCCTGAAAGATCAAGGCTCGCCATGCAATCCGCAGAGGATTATCTGGTCAACAGAGAGGACGGTTTGATTAAACTGTTGTCCCCGCCATTTGATAATGACAAAATGGAGCCAGGTTATATCAAGGGTTATGTGCCTGGTGTCCGAGAAAACGGCGGCCAGTACACCCATGCCGCAGCCTGGATGATCATCGCTTTCGCTATGCAGGGCGATGGAGATAAGGCGTGGGAGCTTTTCGAACTTATCAATCCGATCAATCATGCCCAAAGTCCCAGGGACTGCATGACCTACAAGGTCGAGCCCTATGTTATGTCTGCAGATGTCTACTCTGTATTCCCTCATTCGGGTAGAGGCGGTTGGACCTGGTATACCGGGGCAGCCGGGTGGTATTATCGGGCAGGTCTGGAATATATTCTGGGGTTTAAAAAAACAGGCACATCCGTGGTTATGGATCCCTGCATTCCCCGAAGATCAAAAGAATATGCACTCTCCTATCGCTATCTCGATACCCCCTATGACATTAAGATACATAATCCGGAGGGCTTATCCAAAGGTGTGCTTAGAATCATACTTGACGGCATTGAGCATCCCGGAAATACCTTTGAGCTGATCAATGACGGTAATCCGCATAAAGTTTCTGTCTGGATGGGAAAATGAGAGTTGATTACTAAGGCTGCCGATGTTAGAATTATGCAGATAAACAAGCCGAAAGGCTAATAGCCAGAGGCTTTAAGGAGACTGATCGTGAGACGCTACGCTTTTGAACCGGATATTGAGATTAAGGAAATTCTTGCCTATGACGTGTGTATTATTGGAAATGGTCTTGCAGGTCTTTATACAGCGATTAATCTGCCTTCTAATCTTTCCTGCCTGGTTTTAGGAAAGGAAGGTCTTGAGAAAAGCAACTCCTGGCTGGCTCAAGGCGGGATTGCCGCTGCTATAGCCAAGGATGACAGACCAAGATTTCATTATGCCGATACTCTGGTAGCTGGTGCAGGACTCTGTGATCATGCTGCAGTGCGCGTATTAGTGGATGAAGGCCCTTCCGATATTGAAGCCCTCGTTTCATTAAACGTCCCTTTTGATTTGGATGAAGACGGTGATTTGGCTATAACCAGGGAGGGTGGGCATAATCGCAATAGAATTGTCCACTGCGGAGGAGATTCAACAGGCCGCGAAACGGTTAAAGTTTTGGCCGCAGTGGCCGATGACAGAGCAAACATTACCTTGTCCGGCGATACTTTTCTGGTGGATATCCTCAAGGATCAGGAAGGTCGGGTCGCCGGCGTACTTGTCTACGATGACGGCTATAAAATTATTAAGACTTCAAATGTGGTCATCTGCACAGGCGGCATTGGTGGCATATACACCCATTCAACAAATCCTGCCCTAGCTACCGGTGATGGTATTTCCGCAGCTTTACGTGCCGGCGCTAAGATCGAAAAGATGGAATTTATTCAGTTCCACCCCACAGGGCTCTATGAGAAGGGTTCCAGGGGAAGGACTTTCCTTATCTCGGAAGCAGTCCGCGGCGAGGGCGGCATTTTAAAAAACAGGTTTGGTGAGACTTTTATGAAGGACCAGCATCCCCTGGCAGATCTGGCCCCACGGGATATCGTAGCCAGGGCCATCATTAAAGAAATGACTAGAACAAATTCCGAATTTGTGGAACTGGATATCACCGAAAAAGATAAGGACTTCCTTGTGAAACGCTTCCCGACTATTTATCAGGAATGCTTGAAAAAAGGCATAGATATCTCAAAGGATACCATTCCGGTATGCCCGGTTCAGCATTATATGATTGGAGGCATTAAGACTGATCTTTATGGCCGCACCACCATCGAGGGCCTCTATGCCTGCGGCGAATCAGCCAGTACCGGTGTACACGGTGCTAACAGACTGGCCTCCAATTCCATGCTTGAATGCCTGGTATTCGGAAGACGCAGCGCCGCAAATATCGCCGCCCGGATTATAGCAGGTATTCCATCACCTGAGCCAGTACTGCCAAAACCCGCTTTAAGCACATTACTGCCCTACTGCGACGCTTTTAGCGTCAAAAGAAGACTTCAGCACATCATGAATGCCAAGGGCAATGTGGTTCGAACAGCAGCCGGCTTGGCATCAGGGCTTTCCGAAGTTGGTGATATTAAGACTAAGCTTGAAAAAAGCGCGCTCACATCAAAGGAAAGCATCGAAACCTATAATATGGTTCTGGTCGCCGAGAAGATCCTCTCAGCTGCCCTGCGCCGCAAAAATAGCATCGGTGCTCATTTTAGAGAAGATTAATACGGAGGAGAAGATTTTGGACAAATTTATTATGGATGATATCATACTGAATGCACTTAAAGAGGATATCGGGTCAGGAGATATTACAAGCTCCAGCACTATACCCCCTGAGACTCTTGCCGAAGGCAGGTTCTGGGCCAAAGAAGATGGCATTATCTGCGGCGTGGATCTTTTATGCAGGGTTTTCACCTTAATTGACAAACGAGTCGTTTTAACCCCGGTGGTCAAGGATCGGCAGAGAGTTCAATTCGGAGATACCATCGCTCTTATCTCTGGACCTGCCCGCTCCATTCTAAAAGGCGAACGGGTCGGACTTAATTTTATACAAAGGCTCTCCGGTATAGCCACACGTACGTCCATCGCTGTCGAAGCAATAAAAGGTACGACGACGACTATTGCAGATACGAGAAAAACTACCCCCGGCCTTAGAGTTCTTGACAGATACGCCGTCAAATGCGGAGGGGGTTCAAACCACAGGTATAATCTGTCCGGCGGCATCCTGATCAAAGACAATCACATCATAGCCGCAGGAGGCATCGCCAGCGCTGTGGCCAATGCAAGAGAGCATGCTCCCCATACCCTTAAGATCGAGGTTGAAGTCAAGTCCTTCGCCCAGATTGACGAAGCGCTTAACGCCGGTGCTGACATCATCATGCTGGATAATATGGATATTGAGACCATTGCTAAGGCTGTTAAACATATAAACGGCAAAGCGATTGTCGAAGCTTCAGGCAATATGGGCACCAAAAATTTAAAAGAGGTCGCAGACACCGGCGTGGATATTATCTCCATCGGTGCATTGACCCATACCGTCAGATCTATGGATATCAGTCTGGATTTTAAAGCTTAAGACTTAATTCTGATTATTTGAATCCCGGCTTTACCTTTTGGTTGTTGACTTTCCAAGTGAAAGCAGATAGATAAACTGCATCATGATTCCAAAGACCACCCCCATGGCAATGAAATATAGAAGTCCTATCAGGCTCGTTAAATCATTCCATCCCGGGCTTGCATTAAATAGGATGATATAGAACAGGTACACAATGCCCATAAGATTCCCGGCCAGTACCATGAGAGAAAATACCTCAAGTCCAAAATAACCAATGCAGGCTATTAAACCGACAAGAAAAGAAATACCGATGAAGGCGCCTGTGTTTTGTATGGTCATAGCCTGTCCGAGAAGGGTCCTGCTGATGAGCAGCGTTGCCAGGTTGAAAATAAATACGAGTCCCAGAACGTAGACCCATTTCGATGAGCCTTTTACCGGTAAAAAATGAATCTTGTTTAATAATGCCTTGAACTTTTCCATAAATAACCCTCCTTGCACTTAGTGCGGTATAAAGATGTTGTAAATCAGGATCCCATTCAGCAAAGTGACAATGATGGCGGTCCCTATCAGCATGATTTTTTCGATACCATGATTGGCGTATTTACCCATAATTTTTTTCGATGACGTTAAATAAAGCTGCAGGAAAATTGTGAAGGGCAGCTGCATGCTAAGCAGTATTTGTGATGTCAATAACCCTTTGAAGGGATCGGATACAAAAAAAATAACAATCAGTGCGCCGACGATGGTAATACCGACGCCGGTTTTTGTATGGCTGTCACTGATGTCATAGGGTTCATTAAACATACCTGAAAAAATCGATCCTCCTGCCATCCCGGCAGTTATGGAGGAGGCTATACCTGAGAACAGAAGCGCGCCTGCGAAAATCAGGGCTGCCCAGTTGTTCAGCAAAGGCTTTAAAAGCTCAACCGCCTGTCCCAGCTCCGATACATGGATCCCCTTGCTGAAGAAGGCTGCGGCTGCCAGCAGGATCATCGCGCTATTGATTGCCCAGCCGACAATCATAGAGAAAAGCGTATCCGTAAATTCATAATTAAGCTGGGTTTTGATAACAGCCTCATCCTCAAGATTCCATTGCCTGCTTTGAATGATTTCCGAATGCAGGAAAAGATTGTGCGGCATGACCACTGCGCCCAGAATACTCATAATAATAAAAATCGAAGACTGTGGAAATGCAGGTACCACCCACCCTACGGCAGCAGAAGTCCAATTGACCTGCACCATTCCGATTTCAATAATAAATGAAAGCCCTATAATCGAGACGAAGCCGATAATCCATTTTTCTATCCGCCGATAAGAGTTGGTCAGCAGCATCCAGCCAATAAGAAGGCTTACCATTACGGCCCCTAGCTTGAGGGGAATATGGAATAAAAGCGAAAGGGCTATAGCTCCTCCAAGTATCTCAGCCATTGCAGTTGCCACAGATGCCAGCACTGCTGATGAAAGTGCCAGGATGCTTATAGGCCGTGGCAGGTACTTGGTTGCCGCCTCTGAAATGCAGTAGCCTGTGACGATGCCCAGATGCGCTGCGTTATGCTGCAGTAAAATCAGCATAACCGTTGACAAGGTCACCACCCACAGCAGGCTATAGCCAAATTCCGAACCGGCGGCTACATTGGAAGCCCAATTCCCCGGATCAATGAAACCTACAGTGACGATCAGCCCCGGGCCTAAGTAACGCATGAATTCGAATGCCTTTTTTTTAGATTCATGAACCTCGGGGAATATCCAGTTTTTTTTGGCCGGTTTTGCTGTCATCCTGTCATGCCTCCGACTTTTTAGTGTTCTAATAATGAAGCTCTTAAAAAAATCTTTTTACTTTATCTTATTCTATGCTATCAGCTATCTTCTGTCAAAAATTTAATCCGATCTGCTCTTGACAATTATACTGTTATGAACCATAATAGTTTTAGTTAATAACTATTTGTCAGGCTTATTAAAAATGGCCTGCTTTAAGGAGATTTTATGGAACGCGAACTACTGGCAGATCAATTGATGCAATTTGCCCCCACCATGATGAAAAAACTGCTCAGGGATTTTCATTCCGAAGGCATTTCCATGCATCAGATGCAGCTTATGAACTGCGTAAAACGCTATGGCACACATCCGATGCGATTCTATGTTGAAAAGCTGATGATTTCAAAACCCAATTTATCCGTATTGGTCAGCAAGCTCATTTCTGAAGGTTATCTGACCAGGTCTGCAGATGAAACAGACAGGAGAATCATCAATTTGGCTCTTACCAGGGCTGGTGAAACTTATATCGACAAACAAAAACAGGAGCTCAGAGCTAAAATGATTGAAAAACTATCAGTTTTCAGCGATGATGAAGCCGCTGAAATGCTTGCAAACATAGGGCAACTTACCCTTCTTTTTAATAAACTGTAGATTTATGGAGTATAGATTATGCTGAAACTGTTCAAAAATTTGAAGCCCTACTGGCTTCCTATCATAGGTATCGTTATTTTTATCTTCTTTCAGGTGCTTTCCGAACTTTTTTTGCCTACCATAATGTCTGACATTGTGGACATCGGCATCGTTAAGGGCGATACCATGTATATCCTGCAGCGTGGCGGCTGGATGTTGCTGGCTACCTTCCTTGGTACCGTATGTGCGGTAGCGGCCGGTTTTCTCTCATCGCGGACTGGACTTGCCTTTGGAAGAAATCTAAGATCTCAGGTGTTCAGAAAAGCTACCGAGTTTTCATTATATGAATTCGATGAGCTGGGCACCGCTTCTCTGATTACAAGGACCACCAATGATATCACTCAGATTCAAAACCTTGTCATTATGATCCTGCGTATGTTTGTTATGGCTCCGCTGATGCTGATCGGCGGTATCTTTATGGCAGTCTCCAAGGACCCGGCGCTTTCTCTGGTTCTCGTCGGGGTGTTGCCCTTTCTTGCCGCGCTTATTGGCTTTATAGCCACCAGGAGCATCCCCATGTTCAAGGCCATGCAGATTAAAATCGACCGGCTGAATCTGGTTTTGAGGGAAAACCTCACAGGCCTTCGGGTCATAAGGGCTTTTAACCGCATAGGCTTTGAGCAGGAACGGTTCGATAAAGCCAATACAGACCTGATGACTATTTCTATTAACGTCAATAAACTCATGGCGATCATGATGCCCCTGATGATGCTGATTTTTAATTTTACCACCGTCGCCATTATATGGTTCGGCAGTATCCGAATCGATGGCGGCAGCATGGAAGTCGGTTCCCTGATGGCTTTTATTCAGTATGCCATGCAGATTCTGTTTTCTCTGATCATGGCTACTATGATGTTTATCATGGTCCCAAGGGCTTCGGCATCGGCAGCACGAATCAATGAGGTTCTCAGTATTGAAGCCACCATCACGGATCCGAAAGTTCCAAAGCAGTCCCTTATACCCGAAGGACAAAGGGGCCATCTCAAATTTGAAAACGTCTCTTTCAGTTACCCCGGTGCCGAAGAACCCGCTATTTCAGACATCACTATAGAAGCATTGCCTGGAGAAATCACAGCCATCATTGGCGGAACAGGTTCCGGCAAATCCACGCTGATCAATCTGATCCCAAGGTTTTACGACGTAAAAAGCGGCCGTATTCTCCTTGATGGTGTGGATATTAAAGCGATGTCCCAGGAAAGCCTGAGAAGTAGGATCGGTCTCGTTCCCCAACAGGCGGTACTTTTTTCGGGTACAGTAGCAGACAATATCAGATTTGGCTCTTCGGACCTTCCTGATGAAACCGTAAAGCATGCAGCGGATATCGCTCAGGCAAGTTCTTTCATCGCTGAAATGAAGGATGGTTTTGACGCAATTATTGCTCAAGGCGGAACCAATGTTTCCGGTGGTCAGAAGCAGCGGCTTGCCATAGCAAGAGCTTTGGCAGCAAAACCGGATATTTATATTTTCGACGACAGCTTTTCTTCACTGGATTTTAAAACCGATGCCAGGCTCAGAAGAGCGCTTAAGGCGGAAACAAAGGCAGCAACAGTCATCATCGTTGCCCAGCGTGTCACCACGGTCATAGATGCGGACTGTATCATCGTCCTTGAAGAAGGAAAAATAGTCGCTATGGGCAATCATAAAGAGCTGCTTCGGGTTTGCCCTGTTTATCAGGAAATCGTAGCCTCTCAGCTGTCAGAGGAGGACTTAAAATGAGTAATAACAAAAGTAATTCAGATAGACCGGCAAATACCTCCGGTACAGTTCAGGACGTTCAGCGCCAGCGCCCCCAGCGCGGTCCCGGTGGAGGTCACGCCATGGGCATGCCCGTAGAAAAGGCCAAGAATTTTAAAGGGACCTTGCGTAGGCTCCTGAGCTATATCAAGCCGCAGCGCGTCAGTTTGACCATCGTTTTTGTTATGTCGGTTTTGGCTACAGTTTTTAATATTCTGAGCCCTAAAATCATGGGTGATGGCATTACCAAGCTTTTCGATGGGTTTATGCAAAAGTCAAAAAATATACCCGGTGCTGCCATTGACTTTAACTATATTGGAAACATTTTGCTCATCCTCATTGGCCTATATCTGGTCAGTGCTTTATTCGGATATATCCAGCAGTATGTCATGGCCAGCGTTTCCCAACGAATCGTATTCAATCTCAGAGATGAAACCAATAGAAAACTCAGCAGGCTTCCGCTTAAATTCTTCGATTCAAAAACCCATGGTGAAATTTTGAGCCGTATGACCAATGATATCGATAACATCAGCACGACCCTGCAGCAAAGCATCACCCAGCTTATAACCGCGTTTGTCACCATTATCGGTATCATCATCATGATGCTGACCATCAGCCCGTTAATGACAGTTATCACCTTGGTTACACTTCCTATGAGTATTCTTGTCACTATTGCGATAGCAAAAAGGTCCCAAAAATATTTCAAGGAACAGCAAAAAGTTTTGGGCGATCTGAATGGTCATGTTGAGGAAATGTATACCGGCCACAAGATCGTGAAAGCCTTTAATTACGAACGTCAGTCCATGGAAATATTCGATAGGACCAATGACCGGCTTTATGAGGCGGGCTGGAAAGCTCAATTCATCTCCGGGATCATCATGCCAATGATGAGCTTTGTCAGCAATATTGGCTATGTGCTCGTCTGTATAGCAGGCGGCATTCTGGTCACCAGAGGCACGCTCCATATAGGCGATATTCAGGCTTTTATCCAGTATTCCAAACAGTTCAGCCAGCCAATCGTTCAGGCAGCCAATATCAGCAATATCATCCAGTCCACCATTGCATCTGCCGAACGGGTCTTCGAGATACTTGACGAACAGGAAGAGTCAGCGGATTCAGAGAATAGCCTAAAGCTTCCTAATGTCCGCGGCACCGTCAAATTTGATCATGTCAGGTTCGGTTACAGCGAAGACAAGATCCTCATGCAGGATCTCAATATCGATGTCCAAAGCGGTCAGATGGTGGCCATTGTAGGTCCTACCGGCGCTGGTAAAACCACCCTGGTCAACCTTCTGATGCGCTTTTATGAAGTCAGCGGCGGAGAAATCACCATCGATGGCGTTCCAATCACCAAACTCGCCCGAGGAGATCTTCGTCAGATTTTCGGTATGGTACTTCAGGATACCTGGCTGTTTAAAGGTACAATTATGGAAAACATTGCCTATGGCCGGCAGGATGCATCAGAGCAGGAAATCATCCATGCTGCAGATACCGCCAGGGCAGATCATTTTATCAGAACCCTGCCTGATGGCTATAAAACTGTTCTCAATGAAGAAGCCAACAATATTTCTCAAGGTCAAAAGCAGCTGCTGACCATTGCCAGAGCATTACTCGCCGATCCGGCGGTGCTGATTCTGGATGAAGCCACCAGCAGCGTCGACACCAGAACCGAGCTCCTGATTCAGGAAGCCATGAGCTTATTAATGAAAGGACGCACAAGTTTTGTCATCGCCCATCGGCTATCCACCATCAAGGGCGCTGATTTGATCCTCGTCATGAATGACGGTTCCGTCATAGAAAAAGGAACTCATCAGGAGCTCCTTATGCAAAATGGATTTTATGCGGATTTATATAACAGTCAATTTGTGGGCGCAAATCTTGAGGACGATGCAGGCTAAATGTAAAACATCAAATCCTTGCCTTTTTTAAGTTTTTCCGACTCCAGGGCCAGATCACTCAGGGTGACACCGTCAAGGGTCTCTAATAAAGAAGCGTCAAGCTTAAGCCATAGCAAAGTCTCCATGGCCAGGTCAATATTGCCGGCATTAACCGCCACTGAGCTCTCTGTTTTCTCGAACAGGCCCGCTTCCACGGCCCTCAAAATCTGGGCAGCCGTGATTTTTTCCGCTGGTGCTACCAGCTTATAACCACCCTGGGCACCTTTGACCGATGTCACCAGTTCGGCTCTTTTTAAAAGTGCGAACACCTGCTCTAGGTAAATTTTAGATATACCCAGTTTCTCAGCGATGCTGATGATCGTGATATAGTCATTGTTAGTCCGGTTTTGAGCCATACTGATCATGGCCGCAACGCCGTAACGTCCTTTCGAAGAAATCCTCATTTTAACCTCCATTACATAGCATTCTTGTATGTTTAATTTAATACTATAGGATTTGTACCGGGCTGTCAACGGCAATGTGACGGTGACTTACGGCATTTAAGGAACTTCCGGCAGACCTTGTTCAGCCAGAAAATTTATGTTAAACTGAATTCTGTTAAAAAGATCGGATTGGAGGAGGCTATGAATCAATTGGATATAAAACTGGAAAAGCTGAAAAGCTGCCTAAAGTCTTATGGCAGTGTGGCTGTGGCCTTTTCGGGCGGTGTGGATTCCACCTTTCTCGTCAGGGTGGCCTTTGACGTTCTGGGCGATCGGGCAGTTGCTGTAACAGCCAGATCTTCTACCTATCCCGTCAGAGAATTTGGCGAAGCCGCCGCTTTTGCTGTGTC
>JBBRXH010000018.1:0-15412 GCA_038248565.1 Peptostreptococcales bacterium
ATTCCCCGCAAAAGGGTAAACAAATGATTAATGATGGCATAAAGGCTGCTTATATTAATTACAAGGCTAATGCAGCGAAAGTCTATATATACAGGCAGAATTTATTCGGCATGCAGCAGGGGCTTATATAATGGCTGTTTATTTTAGAAGGCAAATCCAGAACTCAGCAATTCTTCTTTTGGTGCTTATTGGATTCAAAAACTTGTTTGCAGCCTTGCCCTTCAGTTTAGTCAGAAGATTTGAGACTTTTTATACAAGCATGATCAATCCCAACGCGGCAGTCCTTCATGGTGCACTTTCCTTTGTACTTGGGGTCATTATGCTGCTCTTAGCCTATAGCCTCTATCGAAGAGTCCGCAACGCCTGGTTCGTCGAAGTGCTCGTCTTATCCGCTAGCATTGTTCTTCAGATCCAGCGATTTCATAAGTTTGCGGTTCCCATCATCATCATTGAACTTTTTGTATTTCTGGTGCTGGTGGTCTCGTATAAGGATTTTTGCAGAATCGGCGGTAAGGTTACTTTAAAATGGGCTATCATTTTTATTGGCATTTCAATTTCTTTACTCCTCTTCAACGCATCTGTAGGTCTTTTTTTACTTAGGGGCCATATAGGGAATGTTCATACGATCTATAATGCGCTTCTGAGTTCCATCAATCTTATGGTCTTTATGGATACCTCCGTACTCAATTTCAAGAGTAGTCTGGGCCGGATATACGCTGATTCTTTGATCCTGATCAATTGGGTTTGTATACTGGCATCCTTGCTGCTTCTTATGAAACCACTGGTATTCGATTATATCCAGGGTAAAAGAGATAAGGACAAAGTACGTAAACTGGTTTTGAAATATGGGCAGAACGTTACTTCTTATCTGGCACTTGAAAATGACAAGCGGTATTTTTTCAGCAGCAGCGTGGAAGGGCTCTTGGCATATACGATTGCTGGGAAAGTCCTGGTTGGCTGCGGAGATACTATTTGCGCTAAAAAAGATGGTTTTGCATTTCTAACAGAACTCATGGGCTTTTGCAGGCAAAATGGCCTGGATATTCTATTCATTAATATTACCGATTATTTTGAAGATCTTTATAAAACAGCAGAGTTCGGTATTGTAAAGTATGGTGAGGATGCCAGTTTTAAACTTTCGGAATATGACTTGGCCGGCGGAAAAGCGGCAAAGGTAAGAGCGGCTATAAACCATGCCAATAAGGCAGGAATAATAGTGATGGAGTATCGGCCGAATTCAAAAAAAGATGTTGAAATTGAAAAGCAGATTCAGACGATTTCAGCTGAATGGCTAAGCAGCAAGAACATGGACGAGATGGTCTTTATGGTCGGCGGACTGAGCCTCGACAATCCCCTTGACCGCCGATATTTTTATGCGATAGATGCTTTAGGCAAAATGCTCGGTTTTGTTGTTTTTTTGCCCTATCTCAGCGGGCTTGGTTATATAGCCGATGTGACGAGAAGGAGCAGCGATGCTCCCCAGGGCGTTCTGGAGAAAATCATCTATGACGCCTATATGGTAATGAAAGAAGAAGGTGTAAAGTGGGGCAGCATGGGCTTATCGCCTCTATATAACGTAGCCTCAGGCGACCGGATTACTTTCAGCGAAAGGTTGTTCACTTTTATTTACGATAATTTGAATGCAGCTTACGACTTTAAAGCGCTTCATCACGCTAAGGAGAAATATGCTCCAACCCACTGGGAAGAGCGCTTTCTCGCTTTTTACCCAAAACCCTTTACCCCCCAGTATGCCTACGCCATCGTAAAAGCTCAGAATCCAAAGAATATATCAGGGCTCGTACTATCTCAGTTAATAAAGAAAAAGGATTGACTGACTATGACTAGAGATGATAAAACCTATGGAAATTTAAATAAAGGCTATATTAAATCAGGGCATGCTATGCTTAGGTATCATTCCTACGGCAGAGGACCCGCTTTGATTATGCTCCATGGGAATATGCAAAGTTCTATATATTTTGATAAACAGGTCGATTTTTTTAAAGGTTTCTACAATGTTATTGCAGTAGACAGCAGGGGGCATGGGGACTCTTCATTCGGTGTCAAGAAACTGTCTATAGCGCTTATGGCAGAGGATGTTTTAAATTTGATGGATGCCCTTGAGATAAAACAGGCTTTTATTCTGGGTTTCAGCGATGGCGGGAATATTGCCCTTCAGCTTGGGCTAATGGCTCCGGGCAGAGTCATGGCGCTGGCCTGCATCAGCCCGAATCTGGATCCCTCAGGTATAAGATCATGGGTAAGCCTGCCGATCCAGGGACTATATACTGCGTGTCACCTACTAAGAGGGATCGACTGGTTTGAAAAAAAAGCTCAAATTTTATCCCTAATGGTCAAAGGACCCAGTATCACAACGGAAAGCCTTGGCCAAATCAAAATTCCTGCATTGATCATGTCAGGGGAGTACGATATTATCCACGATAAGCATATCAGGCTTATCGCGGAATCAATTCCTGGTGCTAGACTTGAAATTATGAAGGGCAGCGGACATTTTCTCCTGCATAGCAACCCCGCTAAGGCCAATGCGGTCATAATGAATTTCTTCAGTTCCATCGTCTAAAGCATCAGCAATGATTCAGCATACCGATAAAAAGAAGGAGGGGTGTAGATGGCCAGTGTACAAAGCATACTCTTAGAGAAGATCCTAACAACCATTAATATTAAGAATTCTATTGCCAAAGCGTTTGAAAGCGGAAAATTCAACAAAAATGATACGCCGGAACCTCCATCGGGGCTTTATGCAAATTTAGATATCGTTAAATCTAGTGCTTCAGGCAGAAATCTATTTACGCTAAAGCCAAAGGGTGGAGGCACCGGAACGCATATTTTATTCCTCCATGGCGGAGCCTATGTTCAGGGCTTCAACCGAATTCACTGGTCTTTTTTAAACACCATTATTCAGAAGACCGGGAGCACCGTCATCGCTCCGGACTATCCCTTAGCGCCTTATGATACCTATAAAGAGTCTTATGAGATGGTCATTCCGATTTATGAAGACCTTATAAGGCGGGCAGGCGGAGACAGGGTCATCCTCATGGGAGATTCCTCCGGAGGGGGGTTCGCACTGGCCCTTGCTCAAAGGATGAAGGTTGAAAATACAGCGCAGCCCAGTCAAATTATTTTAATTTCACCCTGGCTTGACCTTACATTAACGAATCCGGAAATAGACAATATAAGCCCAATAGACCCCATCTTAAGCATTAGGGGACTTCAAAGTGCTGCAAGGGCTTATGCCGGTGGGGATGATCCGAAGAGCTTTTTACTCAGCCCAATAAACGGCCCCCTTGTAGGTTTGGGAAAGATCAGCATATTCATTGGATCAAAAGACCTACTTGAACCTGACACAAGGAAAATAGTAGAAATCGCCAAAGGAAAAGGTACAGATATCAATTACTATGATTACAGAAATATGATCCATGACTGGGTACTTTTGAATATTCCGGAATCCAAAGAAGCGATAGATCAGATTGTCGGGCTTATCAATTCAAATATTTTAGCTGATTAATTTTAAACCGTTAACTTAGACTTGAATTTTTGATATAATATGCACAAAGATAACGACGAATTAGAGTAATGAGGAGAAAAACATTTTGAATTTAACAAGTAACCTGATTTTGAACGCCTATTCCATTGCGCTGCTCATCCTTATTTATATCCAGTCCAAGAAACAATCCGGGGAAAACTATCTGCAGTATAAGCTCTATATAGGGCTGCTGCAGATAACGACGCTGCTGCTGATCGTGGACACCTTTAGCAGATTTGATGGGAATGCAGGCACGATATTTACCATAATCAATTATGCAGGCAATTTTTTGATTTTTCTTTTAGGCCCGGTGTTGCCTTCACTTTGGCTATTATATGCCCAGTATCAGATATTTCACGATGAAGAAAAGACAAAATCCTGGATGTATCCATTAATAGCCATCAGCATAGCAAATGCAGTTATGCTGGTGATGTCCCAATTCTGGGGCTGGTACTATACCATCGATGCCGGTAATATCTATCATAGAGGATCATTATTCTGGATTCCGGTTTCTATCATCTTCGGTTTATCGCTGGCAGCTTTTGTCTTGATTGTAGCGAACCGCAAAAAAATCGAAAAACGTTATTATTTCTCCCTGATATTTTTTGCAATTCCGCCATTCATCTGTGTTTTGCTGCAGGTCATATTCTATGGTATCTCACTGATGCTAAATAGCGTGGCCTTATCACTTTTAGTTGTCTTTTTCAACATACAGAACCATAGTATGAATACGGACCATCTAACTGGTGCTTTCAATCGTAAAAGGCTGGAAACCTATATGAATGAAAAAATAAGCATGAGCAATGAAGCCAGAACTTTTTCCGCCATACTCATAGATATTGATAACTTTAAAGCCATCAATGATACTTTCGGCCATAATATGGGCGACGATGCTCTGGAGACTTCGGTGAAACTCCTCAAAGGCTGCGTAAGATCTTTAGATTTTATCGCGCGGTATGGCGGGGACGAATTTTGTATCATTTTGGACACATCCAGTCCGGATGATCTGGAGGCGACTGTCAGCAGAATCAATGCATCCCTTCTGATTTATAACCAGCAGACCTTAAAACCCTACCAGCTTGGTTTCAGTATGGGGTATGCGGTTTATAACTATCGGTCCCATATGAAAATGGAAGAATTCCAAAAGCACATCGATGTTCTTATGTATGAGAATAAAAGACAAGGCAAGGAACTTTTGTAGAATAAGGCAGGCAAATCATGAGAACATTTAATAAAAGGGCTATAGAATTGCTGGCACCGGCAGGAAACTTTGAGATATTTGAAAGCGTGGCACTTACGAATTGCGACGCCATCTATTTCGGTGGGCAGTCTCTGAATATGCGACTGATCAGAAAAGGTTTCAACTTTAGTGATTTGGAGCTGAATCTGGCGGTAAAGCTGGCCCACGATTATGGCAAAAAAGCCTATATCACTGTTAATAATCTGCTCGGTTTTGAAGAAATCCATCTGGCCAGCCGCTACCTTGAAACTCTGGCAAAGATAAGGCCGGATGCCATCATTATTCAGGACTTTGCCGTACTTGAACTGGTGAGAAACCTTAAGCTTGATCTGCCAATTCACGCTTCGGTGATGATGAACGTCCATAACGTGCCTATGGTAAAAGCTTTAATGAAACATGGGATAAACCGGGTGGTTCTATCCAGGGAAGCGACCCTTGAAGATGTTCGCTGGATTAAGGCCCAGACAGGAATAGAAGTAGAATATTTCACCCATGGCGATATGTGCATCGCCCATGGCGGTCAGTGCTACTACTCATCCATGCTGTTCGGCATGAGCAGCAATCGGGGAAAATGTCTTAAGCCCTGCAGATGGTGGTTCTCTAAAACAGAGAAGGATGAAGAGAAAACCTATCCGCTGGCTGTGAAGGACCTGTCCTTATATCAGTACTTGCCGGAGATGATTCATGCCGGCGTCACTTCTTTTAAAATCGAAGGGCGCATGCGGGAGAAAGAATTTATCACCAGGCTGATCGGTCAGTACGGGGATGCCCTGGACCGATTTATAGCTGATCCCATTGGTTATGATCGAACTAAGGATTGCGATGAAATTTACGCAGCCAGAAAAAGAGACCTCTCTACGGGCTATGCTTTTGGGAAGCCAGGGCGAAGGAATATCAACACCAGATATGAAGGAACAGGGAAATTTTATTCCACAGGAAAAATATTCAGCACGCCAACTGCCGAAAAACGGATCGATGACACTCAGACCAGGCAGCTTCAGGAGATGCTAAAGTCTGCGGTTTCAGAATACGGCCATGCAACCCAAACCGGCCAGGCAGGTCAAATCTTTAGAAGTAAGCTGGCGGATCGCGGCGAGATTAAGCTTTCAGTTCGGGTCAATTCTTTTGAGCAGGCCCTGACAGCTATTGAGACAGGTATTGAACGCCTCTATATCGCGGCGGATGTCTTTCAACCTGATAAACCAATGACATTAAACCAGATCATTGAACTTAGACGGTATATCGATGAGACCGCTAAAACAGCAAAAACGACAAATAATCAGGCATCAAATGGAACAGAGCTCTATATTGCTCTGCCAAGAATGATGAATGAGCTGCAGTTAGAAATTTATTCAGATTGGCTTAGTAAGCTCCTGCCTTATATAGATGGAATTCTGGCAGGTAATCTTGGTGCCATTGAAGCCTTTAAACCACTTGGCATTAAGCTGGCCGGAGATTTCGGCCTTAACATTTTCAATGGGATCGCAGCTGAGTTTTATCTCAAAGAAGGCCTTTCTCAAATTACGCCTTCCTTGGAGATTAATGCAGAGGGATTGGGAGCCCTGTCCCAGCGTTCTTTCCGCTTTTCAGACGGGACAGACATAGAATCTGAAGGCCCGTTAGCATCCGTTCTGGAGGTCATAGCCCACGGTCGTCTGCCTGCCATGTATTTTGATCATGACTTTCATGAAGCGCTAGGCATAATTGATGAGAAGCCTATGAAGCTTTATAACGAAGGGGGCGCCTATGAATTCTTTAAGGACCAGCATGGTAGAACCCATATGATGACGACCCATACATTTACCTTGTTGCCCATTTTGGATCAGATCACAGCCTTGGGCATCAGCAGGCTTCGTATTGAAGCGCAGACTGAAACACCGGAATCATTGAAAGAAATTATTGGTCACTTTAAAAACTATATATCCGGGAGGTCTACTACCGAGGAAATCAAAGATGCCCTTGATTTAAGCCAATATACCTATGGCGCTTTGCCTTTTAAGACAGGAGAGTAATGGATATGCTAACGGCAGCAAATATTATTCAAAAGAAAAAGGATTATTTCTTCCCGAATGCTATGCATTTTTATTTAAATCCCCCTCATATCGTCAGGGGGCAGGGTCAATACCTCTTTGATGATCAGGGGAAATCCTATTTGGATTTTTTCGCCGGTGTATCCGTTATGAATTGCGGACACTGCAATCCCTTTATCAATGAAGCGGTTGTCAAACAGATCAACACGCTGGCCCATACTTCCATCATCTATCTGACGGAGCCCATGGTGATCCTTGCCGAAAAGCTGGCAGATGTTCTGCCCGGAGATATCCGGCAGACATTTTTCTGCTGCAGCGGGACGGAAGCCAACGAAGGCGCTCTTCTGCTGGCTAGACTGCATACGGGGAGAAAAGGGTTTCTCGCTTTTGATGGCGGCCTTCATGGCAGATCAGCACTGACCATGAGCGTCACCGGTATACCCATGTGGCGGATTGATCCTTATCCGGATCCTGACGTTTATTTTGCAGAAGGTTTTAGTGCTTACAGCCAAGATAGAGATCAGGCGGCCAATGCTTCTTTAGACAGCGTAGAAGCTATACTTAAACTGCATGGCCATGAAATCGCAGCCTGTATCGTCGAGCCGATACAGGGTAACGGCGGGATAAATATTCCTCCTCAGGATTTTTTCAAACGCCTTATGGCGCTGCTCTCCAATTATGGGGTTCTATTGATTGCCGATGAGGTGCAAACAGGTTTTGCGCGAACCGGAAAAATGTTCGCCATTGAACACTTCGGCGTGATTCCTGACATCATAACTATGGCGAAAGCTCTGGGAAACGGCGTACCAATTGGCGCATTTTCTGCAAGACCTCATGTAGCCCAATCCTTTAATAAACCATCTGCTTCCACACTGGGTGGCAATCCGGTTTCGGCCACAGCCGGTATAGCGGTACTGGACTTCATAAGCACACAGGAGCTTTGCCAAAAAGCTGAGACCCTCGGTAACTACTTTTTAGACAAGCTGGTCAAACTCAAAAAAAGACATCCCATGATTCAGGATGTGAGAGGTCTTGGCCTCATGCTGGGCATGACCCTTGAGACTGCTGAGCAAGTGGACGCTGTGCTGGAAGACATGAAGGACCGAGGCTTTATCATCGGGAAAAACGGAATCAACAGAAATGTGATCGCCTTACAGCCACCTTTAATCATTTCTAAAGAGGATATCGATGCCCTTTGTGAGCAGCTTGATAGGGAGCTTCAAACTATTTGCGTATTAGGCTGATGCCACTTGCATATTTTCGACTCCAATAGATCCAGCAGCATGAATAAAGCACCCCCCATAAAACTGATGGCAACGATGCCGGCGAACATGCCGGTATAATCCAGCTTCAGCCAGGCATCCATGATATAATAACCGATGCCATATTGGGTCGCGAAATTTTCCGCAAAAAACAGCACGGAGATACTGGTGCCGACGCTGATGCGCAGCGATGTAAAAAGGCCAGGCAGAATCGCAGGCACAATCACATGCTGATAGACCTGACCCTGGGTAGAGCCAAGGGATTTGATCGCAAGGAAATATGACGGATGGATTGCCTTGACGCTGTCCCGAACAGAAATGGCTATCTGGAAAAATAGGATTAGAGACACAAGCACAATTTTCGACGTATTTCCAAGGCCGAAGAACAGCATGAGTAGGGGCAGAAATGCAATTTTAGGAACAGGATAAAGAGTATAAAGTAATGGTGAAAGCCAGGCGTCGAGCCTGCTGTGCCTTGCAGTTACCATACCGACAATACTGCCCAAAACTGCAGTGATGACAATAGCGATAAAAATTCTATAAAGGCTGGTCAGCAGGTGCAGAGAAATCAGCCCGAAATGGGTTGCCAGGTAAATAAGAGTCTCGTAGGGCGAAGGCATAAAGCTCTTGCCGATCCAAAAATAGGCTACGGTCCAGATTATGAGAATAATTAAACAGCTGTAGAGAAAAGGATACTTTTTCAGCAGCTTAAATTCAGTCAATAGTCCCACCCCCCTCATCGATTTTCATGACGCCGCCCGCCATCTCCTTCATCAGCTTTCGAATTTCCAGGCATTTCTCATAAAAGATCCCCTGCTCTCTGGCATTGTTCAGACCAAAGCTGGGATTATTTATCTTTGCCCGGATTTCTCCCCCTTGGGATAAAATAATGATATTTTTACCCATAAATACAGCTTCTTCAATACTATGGGTGACGATGACGATGGTAAGCGGTGATCTATGGTAGAGCGCCAGAACTTCTTCCTGCAAGGTTTCTCTGGTCAGGGCATCGAGCGAAGAGAAGGGCTCGTCCAGTAGCAGCAGATCCGGTGAGGTAAGCCAGGCTCTGGCGATGGCTACCCGCTGTTTCTGACCTCCGCTTAAGGCGCTGGGATAGTGAGTCTCGTGGGCATCAAGCTTCAGCCATTTCAGCATATCCCTTGCATTTGAAAGGTCTTCAGGTTTAAGTCTACCTTTTAGGGAAAGAGGCAGCAGTGCGTTCTCAAGGACTGTTTTCCATGGGAAAAGCCCAAAGTCCTGAAGTACCGTGCTGATTGTCAAGGCTTCCGGACGCAAAAGCTGTCCTTCGACTTTGCAGGTTGAGGGGAGCAGGCCAGCCAAGGCGTAGATGAAGGTGGTTTTACCGCAGCCGGAAGGGCCCAGAAGCGCGTAAGCTTCATTTTCTTTAATCGTAAGATCAAGCTTTCTCAGAACTTCTAAACTGCCATAGCCGGCGGAATAGTCCTTTAGCGCAATGATGCCTTTAGTCATTAAATTCTCCCCATACTTTGTGATAAGGATTTTCGATATCCAAAGACTCTAAAACTCTGCCTACGCTGTTTTCTATGCTCTCTTCCAAAGTCTTAGGTTTATTATAGAAGGATGGCATTGGAGGCATGATCGTAACACCCATGCGGCTAAGCTTCAGCATGTTCAGTAGGTGTATGCTCGAAAGAGGAGATTCTCTGACGCAAAGAATCAGTTGCCTTTTTTCTTTAACCATGACGTCCGCTGCTCTGGTCAGAAGGGTATCCGAGGTCCCCTGGGCTACTTTTGACAAAGTCCCCATACTGCAGGGAATGATTACCATGGCATCGGTTTTAAAGGAGCCACTGGAAATCTTTGCAAAGAGATCCGTGTTTTCATAGACGATCAAATGGTCGCTTAAAGCGCTATATCCACGAATGACTTCATCCATATCCTGATCAAGCTCATAGGAACAGACGCGTCGTCCGTTTTGGGTTATAACAAGATGCACTTCATGGCCCAGAGTCAGCAGGGCTTCAATTAAGCGATGGGCAAAGATACTGCCGCTGGCACCGGTGATGCCCACTATAATTTTTTTCATATTACCTCCGTTTTAAAAACACATCCAGGGCTGTTGCCGATAACAGCAAAACCGAGATGATCTGATTGATATGATAGGATGCGATAGCCATTTTTATGCGGTGAGCCGGGTCAACCATATAATGCTCCAGGATAAGCAGCAGCCCTGAAATACTGACGCCGATCAGATAAATACCTCCTAGAGGCGTAAAGAAAACAAGCAGGACCAGCAGCAGCCACATGACGCCATGAAGTCCTCTGGCAATCCATAAAGCACCACGATATCCGAACCGCGCGGGGATTGAGAACAAGCCTTCTGCTCGGTCGAAGTCGATATCCTGAGTGCCGTAGATGATATCAAAGCCTGCCACCCAAAGGGCTACAACTGCTGCAATAATCATCGGAACTAAATCGAAAGAGCCCCGAACAGCCAGCCAGGCTCCTACAGGTGCTCCGGCGCAGGTGATGCCCAGTATGAGATGACATAACCAGGTAAAACGCTTGGTATAGGAGTATAGGGTAAATAAGGCCAGGGCGACAGGTGAAAGCCAAAGACACAGGCTGTTTAAATTAGCTGCCGCAATGACAAAGATAATATAGCAAAATGCTGTGATGAAGAGGGCTTCCCGGCGTTTTACCTTACCCAGCGGGATATGACGCGACTTTGTTCTTGGGTTTTTAGCGTCGTAGTCTGCATCCACATAGCGATTCAGTGCGTTGGCCCCATTTCTTCCTGCAAAAAGGGCTACCAGGATCCATAGTATTATGCGGGGTTCCGGCAGTCCGTCTGCCGCCAGAAGCATGGCGATCATGGCAAAGGGCAGTGAGAATAGGGTATGGGAAAACATCACCAGTTCGCCATAGGTTTTAAGCTTGCTGTAAAATTTATCGATCAAGGCTGATGCCATAGTCGGGCCACCTCTCGTCAACCATGCTCTTTATAGCCGGGCTCATGACGATATCTTCCGGCCAGGGCCTCATAAGCCCGTCAGAAGGGCCTTTCTTCGTGGCATCGATGCCGACAAAGAGGCTTCCGTCCTGCCTTACTCTAATTACGATGTCCCGCTTCGGGTCTATATTGTTGAATATTTTCCAGGCGACAGTGGACAAATCTCCCGGATCGATCCAGGCATCCACTAAAACTATCCAATTTGGCTTTGTTATATCTTCTGACTCAGCATTGAGAAAATCCTGAGCACTGAGATACTCCGCCTTGGAGAAGGCTATAATAGAGTCCTCCTGGTTATAAGTAGAAGCTTTTCCTACCGACTCGGAGGGCAATTTTGATGTGGCATCGATGCCCAGGCGAAATCCCTGAAATGGCCTATTTGAAGCATGATCCAGAGCATCAAGGGGCCCTTCCGAAAGGATTAGATGGTTTTCTGCGGTTACATTTTCAAGGATGGCGGCGAAGACCGCCTTATAATCGTGAACATCTACAGTTTCGTCGACGATGATGATCATCTTTGTGTACATCATTTGGCCCAGACCCCAGAGAGCATATAAAATCTTGTTGCCGTGAAGGGGGAAGGCTTTTTTTATGGAAACGATGGCGCAATTATGAAAAACGCCTTCGAGAGGAAAATCCATGTCAACCAGTTCAGGACACTGAATTTTAATAAGAGGCAGAAAGATCCTCTCCGTGGCTTTACCCAGGTAGCAGTCCTCCATGGGCGGCTTCCCCACAATTGTTGTCGGATAGATGGGATTTTTCTTGTGGGTCACTTTTTCTATATGAAAGACGGGGTAGAGATCCGATAGGGAATAATAACCGGTGTGATCTCCAAAGGGACCTTCGAGCCTCAACTCGGTAAGATCCACATAGCCTTCCAGGATAAATTCAGCGTGAGCCGGAACATATAAGTCATTAGTAATGCATTTTGTAAGCTCAACCGGACTTCTTCTAAGGTAGCCGGCAAAAATCATTTCATCGATCATCTTAGGCAGTGGTGCCGTCGCCGCATAAATGGTTGCAGGGTCGCAGCCGATGGCAACAGAAACCGGCATCTTTTTCCCCAGCTTCCTATATTTTTCATAGATTTCCTTGCCATCCTTGTGAAGGTGCCAGTGCATGCCTGTGGTTTTTTCATCATAGACCTGAAGCCGGTACATACCGGCGTTTTGCTGTCCCGTCTCCGGATCTTTTGTAAAGACCAGGGGCAGGGTTATATAGCGACCGCCGTCCAGAGGCCAGCATTTGATGATGGGCAGGGTTGAAAGATCGGGATCCTCGATGACTTCCTGACAGGGTGCATTCCTTATTTTGCGTGGGAATATAAAGGGCAGCGGCATTAGCTTGGGTATAGCCATTATCTTGTCTTTTAAGGTAACATAGGCGCTTAGATTCATATAATCCTCGATCTGCGCCGCGATTTCATCAAGATTATTTACCCCAAGACCCATATTAAGCCTTTCATAAGTGCCCATGGTATTAATGACCAAAGGATAATTTGAGCCCTTGACCTTTGTAAATTTTAGAGCCTTCCCATAATGCTTTGATACGCGATCAGCGATTTCGGTGACTTCCAGCACCGGATCCACTTCAGCGTCTATGGTAATCAGTAAGCCTTTTTTTTCTAAGGCTTCCAGAAATTTTGGCAAATCTTTATATATCATGATGAGACCTCCGATTCATCTAAATTTTAGCGATTTTAATGGAATAAGTCAATCTATAGCAAAAAATAGCTGAAAGATTAAGGCATCACTATTAGACCGTCTTATTATGTGATAAAATAAAAACCAGATAGAAAGAAAACGCGTTAAGAGACTATAACAGAGCGAATGCCGGAGGACTTGGAATGAGGAAATATAGCTGTTTGATTTGTGCCGTCTTGGCCTTAGCCTTTGTTTTTGGCGGGTGCGCAGCGGAGAAAACTACCCGGGCCTTAAAAATCGGTGTGATTTCTGATGTTGGCGCAGTACCCTTCGTCATTGCGGAGCAGCAGGGCTTTTATGAAAAAAGAGGGCTTAAGGTTGAGATCCAGGTTTTTAAAAGCGCCCTGGACAGGGATGCGGCCCTTCAAACAGGCAATTTAGATGGTGCCATGGCTGATATGCTGACGATTGTTTTTTTCAATGATGCCGGTTTCCCTGTCAAAATGACCTCCGGGACCTATGGCAACTATCGATTGATTACATCGCCTGCTGTGAATGAAGAAGCATTCATAAAGCTTAAATCTCCAAAAGTTGGTATTTCATCAAGCACGGTTATCGATTTTGCAACTCAAAAAATAGCGCTAGCAAAAGGATTCGACCAGCATATGGAAAAGGTAGCTATCCCGCAAATGCCGGTGCGGCTTGAAATGCTGAGAGCGGCAGAGCTCGATGCTGCGACGCTGCCTGAACCTTTGGCCTCTGCGGCTGTTCAAGATGGCGGATCCATAATAGGCAGCACAGCAGACTTCGGTTTATATCCGGGGATTTTCATCATGACGGATGCGGTCCTCGGCGAGCATCCTGAATCGGTAGAGCTCCTATATGAAGCCTATAATGAAGCAGTTTTATATGTGAATCAAAATGATACAGCGGACTATTTTGACTTTCTTGTTGAGCGGCTTGGGTTCCCGGTGAACTTAAAAGGAAAATTTGTGATGCCTCAGTTCACTCAGGCTATGGCACCGGATGCCCTGACTTTTAAAGAAGTTTCAGACTGGATGCAAAAAACAGCTTTGACAAAAAACGATTATAAGTATGAGGGGTTAACTGATTTAAGTGTTTTGCCGCCGGCACCATCAAATTGATTTTTATAAAGTAAAAGGAGGATTTAAAATGGAAAAGAAGAAAAAAGGCAAGGGCAAGCTTGTATTTCTGATTATTCTACTCATTATTTTAGGGGTAGGCGCTTATTTTGCAGCATCCATGTTTGGCGTTCTTCCACCAAAAGACCTGGGCGTAGCCTATACGGAGGCGGACACTGCCAGTGCCCTTGCGAAGGTCGGCACAACAGCATCTTTGGATGGCATGAGCGGGGATCAGCTTAAAGAATACCTCCTAGCGAGTAAAGGCAAAAAGCTGAATATAAACGACTATAATTGGCAATTCTCAAATTATGAAACCAAAAAATTTACACTGACGCCGGCTGAAGCTACGGCGCTTTTAAATGAAATCGCGCCAAATTTCTTTTGGTTTGATAAGCTGCAGGTTAACATCCTCCCGGACGGCACGATGCAGGGATCAAGCCAGGCAGATATCGGACGTTTGAAGGCAGATCTTTATGCGGATGTCGCAAGTTCCATCCCGATTCCTATTCCTGACAAAGTCAATCTCTATGGGGAAGGCGTCATAAGTATTGCCGGCAATGTACTCACCTCTTCACCGTCTAAGATGGAGATTGGCGCAGTACCTCTTCCGGAGCAGTATATGACCGGTGAAAACGTTGCTATCGCTTCGAGTTACCTTCAAAGAATTTACACCGTCGTTCCCGGGCTGGAAATTAATTCGCTTAAAGCGGTGGATGGCACTTTTGTTTTTGATGGCAAGGTCCCACAAACTGTTGAAATTACTAAAAAATAAGGATTTACGCTTATTCGTTCTATGGCGCTTAAGCTTGAAAAGAGGTTTATTTGAGATACTTGATCATTAATGGAAAACCGGAAAAAGTTCCCCCATTTCCTCATCATAAAGATTACATCTATAGATGCAGGCAGTTTTTTACGGCTGGGGGAGTATTAGGCCACCTGACGACCGGTCGGTTTGCCACCCTTAAAGAGCTGTATTATGGGCGGAAGAATAAAACAGCTGTACCCAGAGACCTACTCATCGATATCACCAGCAGCTGCAATCTTTCCTGTAAGGGCTGCTGGGCTTCGGATTATGATGAAGCGGATAATATCTCATTTACGACTCTGGATGATTTAATGACCCAGATGGAGAAGCTGGGCATGATGGACTGCATCATGTCCGGCGGTGAGCCCTTACTGCGAAAAGATGATATCCTAAGGCTGGCGGAAAAGCATAGAAAGCTTACCTTTGGACTATTTACCAACGGGACCCTTGTAGATGACGACCTCGCGGCTGAGCTTTTCCGTCTCGGAAACGTCAATCTTTTTGTCAGCATCGAGGGGTATCAGCAGGAAAATGATTACCGTCGGGGAGATGGGGTTTACCGGCAGGTCATAGCGGCCATGGACAAACTCAAACAACATCATATCGGCTTTGCTTTTTCAATTTGCTATCATGCCAAGAATTATTTAACCATAACCAGCGATGAGTACCTGGATTTTTTAAGAGAAAAGGGTGCATGGTTCGGTTGGTTGTTCAATTATGTTCCTGTAGGTAGCGATGCGGACTTGTC
>JBBRXH010000019.1:0-14305 GCA_038248565.1 Peptostreptococcales bacterium
TTCCAGAGCGCGATTGATTCGCTAAAGGCCGGGAAAGCCAAAGAAATGCTGGATAACTTTGCAATAAGCGGAACTTGGTATGTTCCATATTTGGAATATGACGTGTGGTATGACTTCTATAAAGAGGCTATTGACTATGAAACGCTCGGCACCGATCTTCGCTGGGCGACCGACAGAGAACTTAAGAATTATGATACCTATGCATTGATCGAAAATGTCAACGCAAAAATAAAATCAGGCAATACTGATTTTAGCAGCGAAATCATGATTCTTGCTGAAATGAAAGAAGATTCACAAAAAAGATTAGCAGAAGCATATAGTAATGATAAAGCAGTCTGGACAAAGGCTGAAAGCCAGTTGCCATTAGAATTGGCAGACCAGATCCTTGATATGTTTAAATAATTAAAAATTATTAGAGCAGCTCTTGCAAAAAAATGCAAGAGCTGTTTTATTTTGAGCCTATCCTGGTAGATACTAAAAGTAATTCATTGATGGAACTATTGAGGATATGATATACTTTTTCTAATGCTAAGAACGAAAAGCATAGACCGCTAAACCTTGAAGCCCTTAAGGTGGGCTATAGATAGAAGCTTAAGGGAGGTTATATAATGAAAGTTGTCATTGTTGATCACAGCCATGAGGATTGCAGTACCGAAATCGGCATTCTCCGGGTAGCAGGTCACGACGTCGTTGTAACTCAGGTTTATGGTGAAGATGATGTAATTTCTGCTTTGAAGGATGCTGATGCAGCGATTGCTGAGTATGCGCAATTTACTGATAAGGTTTTCAAGGCTCTGCCTGAGCTTAAGATCGTCTGCAACTTTGCTATTGGTGTAGATAATATTGACATAGAAGCGGCAAAAACTCGAGGAATTGCCATAGCCAACAGCCCCGATTATTGCCTTGATGAAGTTGCCGAGCACGCCATGGCACTTATCGTCGCACTGCTTCGCAATATAGTTGGCTATGCCATCGATGTCAATAATCATATCTGGGATTGGGCTAAGACGCCAAGGCTTCAAAGAATTAAAGGACTTACCCTTGGTCTCATCGGTTGCGGAAAGATTCCGCGTCGCGTAGCAAGGATGGCGATCGGATATGGAATGAGCGTTATCGGATTTGATCCGTTCCTTTCAAAAGAAGCTGCGGATGAGGCAGGTATTGAACTTGTTTCACTTGAAGAACTCGGGGCTAGAGCTGATGCAGTTTTAAGTCACGTTCCTCTTACTAAGGATACAGAAGAACTGGTTAACAAGAGAGTGTTTGATTTATTCAGGAAGAGCCCGGTATTTGTTAACACATCCCGCGGGCTTACAGTTGATGAACACGAACTTTGCAATGCTCTTCGGGACGGAAGAATCAGCAGAGCTGCCCTTGACGTCATCGTGTCTGAAACGCCGAACTTTAACGAAGAGATTTTTTCGGCTCCTAATATTTTCTTCACTCCCCATGCTGCTTTCTATTCGGAAACATCTCTTGATGAAGTTAACAAAACAGCGGCCAGCAATATTGTTGAATTCTTTGCAGGGAATTTCGATAAAGTTCGTTTTGTTGTCAAACCTTTGGAAAAGTAAGGCGCTAAAGGTATTTCTCTGAAAACCGGTTATGATATTTGTAGTATTTTGTGCAAATCATAATCGGTTATTTCTTATTTTTGAGTCTAAATGGAGGCGAGGTTAACATGAATCGGGTAGAGATTAAAAAATATAGGAATTAAATAGTTATTGACATATGCCAATAAAGGTGCATAATAAGAATTGTAAAAGGCATATGTCAATAACCGAAAGGAGGTGAAGAAAATGCCAGGAAAAGATGGAACAGGTCCAATGGGCCATGGTATAGGTCAAAATTTTGGATGCAGAAGAGGAATCGGAAGAAATTATGCAGCAAATCCTGCGGTAGCTAGAACAGACAAGGAACTTTTAACAGAACAAAAGGAATTTCTGTCGAAAAAAATTGATGCTGTAAATAAGAGATTAGAAAATTTATAAGAGTTAAGAAGTTGCAGTGGGACGCCTCTGCTGCTTCAATATAAAATGAGGTGAATTATTAATGCCAAGACCAAGAAAGTGGAGAAAAGTTTGTTGCCTTCCGGAGAGCAATTTATATGGCCCGCTTAATGCGCTTAAACTTGATAAAGAAATAATAATAATGTCCGTAGAAGAATATGAAACCATTCGTCTTATAGACTTAGAGGGAATGATGCAGGAAGAATGTGCGGAAAACATGAGTGTCGCCCGTACTACTGTCCAGAAGATATATAATGATGCGCGTAAAAAATTATCGGAGTCTCTGGTTAACGGAAACATCATAAAGATAGAAGGCGGAGATTATAAGCTATGTGATGACAGCGAACCCATGTGCGGCTGCAAAAGATGCAGAAGACATGGTTGCGGTCGGAATGAAAATTTAAATGAGGAGTAATTTATGAAAATTGCAATGCCAGTAGATGATAAATTAATGGAATCCACCGTGTGCGAATCATTCGGACGCACGCCATATTTCCTGATCTATGATACGGAGTCAGCCGAAAGTATCTTCCTGGATAATAGTGCTGCAGCCAGCCAGGGCGGTGCAGGAATAAAAGCAGCACAGACTATTGTTGATAACAATGCAAACGTTCTACTCACGCCAAGGTGCGGTGAGAATGCTGCCGACGTCATCAAAGCAGCTAAAATAGAAATTTACAAGACGATGAATAATTCGATTCTTGAAAATATCAATGCGTTCAATGATGGGAAGTTATCTTTGCTTCATGAAATTCATGCCGGATTCCATAACCATGGAGAAAAATAGTATGAAGATTGCGGTGCTAAGCGGCAAAGGCGGTACTGGGAAAACATTGGTATCGGTTAATCTTGCAGCTGTGGCAAAGGATGCTTCCTATACTGATTGTGATGTTGAGGAGCCAAATGGACATCTGTTTTTCAAACCTTGGAATATAAAGATGGAAAAAATTACAGTAAAGATTCCGGTTCCGGATGAGAAGCTATGCAATGGATGCCGCAAGTGCGTCGAATTTTGCAGATTTAACGCACTTGCCTATATCGGCAATAAGGTTTATGTCTTTGAAGAAGTTTGTCATTCATGCGGTGGTTGCGTTTTGATATGTCCAAACAAAGCTTTATCAGAAAAAGATAAAACAATAGGGCAAATTCAAAGAGGCACCTCAGAAAATGTAGAAGTAATAACCGGCATACTTAACACCGGTGAAGAATCCGGAGTCCCAATCATAAAGAGGCTATTAAGCAGCGACTACATAACCAGAAAAATAACCTTCATCGATTGTCCGCCAGGCAGTTCCTGTATCGTTATGGAAAGCATAAAAGATGCCGACTACTGCATACTAGTTGCCGAGCCTACGGCATTTGGCGTCCATAACTTGAATATGGTCTATGAGCTGGTCAAATTGTTTAACAAACCGCATGGTGTGATACTAAACAAGTGCCTCGAGGGAGAAAATCCTTCAGAGAAATTTTGCATTGATAAAAGAATTAAAATATTAGGCAAGATTTCATTTGACCATGAGTTGGGAATGCTGAATTCCAATGCTCTGATTTCAGTGAGAGAAACCAGTCGATATCGTGGAATATTCAGTGAACTGTTTAAGACCATTAAAGATGAGGTGCAGCGTGAAACAGCTATTAATATTGAGCGGTAAAGGAGGAACGGGGAAAACGACTATTGCCAGTGCATTTATTAAACTATCAAAAGCCGAAGCCTATGCAGACTGTGATGTTGATGCCCCCAACCTTCATTTAGTAACCAGACAGTCATCGAATGTTATAAAATCTGACTATTATGGGTTGCCGAAGGCAGAAATCGATACAGATCTTTGCAGCAAGTGTGATCTTTGCAGACAGAACTGCCGATTTGATGCAATTCTTTTTGACCTTAATTACATTGTGGATCCTTTTGCATGTGAAGGCTGTGGCGTTTGTGTAGCGGTTTGTCCGAAGAAAGCAATTTCTCTAAAGCCAGAAGTTGCCGGCGAGTTAATGCTCTATGAAGGGGAAGCAGTGTTTTCGACGGCACAGCTTAAAATGGGAAGCGGAACTTCCGGAAAGCTTGTTACTTTAGTTAAAAAGCAAATGAAAGATGCGGCGAAAAATCCGGAGATGGCTATTATTGACGGATCTCCGGGTATCGGCTGCCCTGTCATTTCCTCGCTTAGTGGCGTTGATATGGTTTTAATCGTTACAGAGCCTTCTATTTCTGGCATAAGTGACATGAAACGCATTATAACGACAGCAAGAAAATTTCAGACAAAAATAACGGTATGCATCAATAAGTTCGACATGAACTTTGAAAATACAAAGAAAATTGAGCACTTTTGTCACGAAAACAAACTACCGCTTGTCGGGAAGATCCCATTTGATCCAAATGCCGTTAAGGCGATCAATTGTGGGAAAAGCATTGTTGATTTTCCAAGCCCGGCAGGGCGCGCAGCAAGAACTGTCTATGATGAAACACTTAAAATTCTTTTCGTGAAAGCTGAAAGGTAACATAATGGTTATAAAAACATTATCCGAAAACACATCGGTTTCTAAAGAATATGGCTGCGAGCATGGGCTGAGCTTATTGATTGAGACCAAAAAGCATAAAATCCTTTTTGATACCGGTGCCAGCGATCTGTTTATAGATAATGCTGAGAAAATGGGAGAGGATATTGCGACCGTCGATATAGCGATTATTTCTCATGGGCACTACGATCACGGCGGAGGCCTAAAAGCTTTTTTAAATGCAAACAGCAAAGCCAAAGTATATATAAACCATAAGGCTTTCGACAGGCACTTTGCCAGAAGGCCCAATGGGACGAAAGCCTATATAGGACTTGATGCCAGCATGAGCCCAAATGAACGATTCATCTATGCCCACGACGAGTTGATCATTGATGATGGATTGAAACTATTTTCAAACGTAAAAGGAAGAAGATGTTTTCCGTCGGGAAACGGGGATCTTTTTATGGAAGAGAGAGATTCTATGATCCTTGACGACTTTAGTCATGAGCAAAACCTGATTATTAGAGAAGATGGGAAAATCCTTCTCGTTGCCGGATGCGCTCATAACGGTATCGTCAACATTCTTGGGCACATTCAAATAAAGGAAAACATTTTGCCGACCCATGTGATTGGTGGATTCCATCTATATAACAGATCTGCGGATAAGTTTGAAGACCCCGCTATTGTACGCCGAATTGGCGAATACCTGAAGAACACGAAATCCCAGTATTATACAGGTCATTGTACCGGGATTGAGCCATATGGTCTTCTCAAAAAGATGATGTCGGATCAGATTCAGTATTTATCAGCAGGAAGTCAAATAATAATTTAAATATAAAGGAGACAATGAAATGAGCGACACTTGCAAAAAGACTTGTGGCAGCTGTGAAGACGACTGCGAAGAAAGAAAAGAAGGCCCGGCAAATCTCATGGAGAAGCTCCATGAGTTAAGCGATGTAAAGAAGGTGATTGCTGTTGTCAGTGGGAAAGGGGGAGTCGGCAAATCGCTGGTCACTTCACTTCTGGCGGTGGCCATGAACAGGAGAGGACACCATACGGCAATCTTGGATGCTGACATTACTGGACCATCCATTCCTATGTCCTTTGGCATTGATCAAAAGGCTGAAGGTACTGAGATGGGATTGTTTCCAATCAAAAGCAAAACTGGAATCGAAATCATGTCCATCAATCTTCTTCTGAAGAACAACACAGACCCAGTTGTTTGGAGAGGCCCTATAATTTTCGGTACTGTGAAACAGTTCTGGACGGATGTCATTTGGCATGATGTGGACTATATGTTTATCGATATGCCTCCAGGGACCGGCGACGTTCCTTTGACCGTATTCCAATCTATTCCGGTCGATGGCATCATCATAGTAGCCTCACCGCAGGAGCTAGTTTCAATGGTCGTTTCAAAGGCCATCAAAATGGCGAATATGATGAATATACCTATTATTGGAATTGTGGAAAATATGGCCTATTTCAGATGCCCTGACTGTGATAAGGAATACAGGATATTTGGAGACAGCCATATCGAAAAAACGGCAAAAAAGTACAATCTAGATATTCTTGCAAAGCTGCCGATCGATCCTAACATTGCGGTTGCCTGTGATAAAGGACTCATTGAATTTTATGCCAAAGAGTGGTTTGAAAATGCAGCAGATTTATTGGAGAAAGATGAAATGTTAGAAAATAAATCAGATATTATAGAAAAAAATGGAGGAAAGAAAATGAAAATAGCAGTAGCAAGTGAAAATGAAATGGTGACAGAGCACTTTGGACATTGTGAGGGTTTTATGATTTTTGAAACAGAAAATGATAAAATAATTAAAAGTGAAACGATTACAAATCCTGGCCATAAACCTGGATTTTTACCAAACTTTTTAAATGATTTGGGCGTTAATGTTATTATTTCGGGGGGAATGGGTGGCGGTGCCATTGAGATATTTAATGAAAAGAATATCGAAGTTATTACAGGAGCTACAGGAAGCGCAAAAGTCGCTACAGAGCTTTACCTTAAAGGAGAGCTTAAATCAACAGGATCAGTCTGTCATGAACACCAGCATCATGACGAATGCGGAGAATAGAAAAACTGACAAAAGATGTTATAGTGCTGGAGGCGTAAAAAATGGTAAATAAAATTAGCAGCCTTTACTTTAGCGGGACTGGAACTACTAAAAAAGTAGTTCTATCCTTGGTGAAAAGCCTGGCTTCAAAGGTCGAAAAAGCAATTGAAACTGAAAATATAGATTTTTCTTTGCCGGAGGCTAGAAAACAAATTCTAAGCTTCGCCGAAGAAGATTTGGTCATTGTAGGCGTACCCGTTTATGCCGGAAGAGTGCCTAATATACTTTTAAAGTATCTGAATTCTCTGAAAGGGAATGGGGCTCAGGCGATTGCAGTGGTTGTGTACGGGAACCGGAATTTCGATGATGCACTGATTGAGTTAACAGATAGTCTTACAGATAATAGATTCAAAGTTTTGGCTGCAGCAGCCTTTATCGGGGAGCATTCTTTTTCTAAAATTTTGGCAAAAGGGCGGCCTGATGCGAATGATCTGAAAAAAGTGGAGAATTTTGCCGGAGATATTTTTGATAAGATGACTGGTAAAACAGATTTTTCTAATCTATTGATTAGCGGACAAAAACCTTACAGAAGTTATTACCAGCCAAAAGATAGACATGGAAATAGGTTTGACTTCCGTTTGATTACGCCACTAACAAACAAGGATGTTTGCATAGACTGTAAACTGTGTGCCGAAATTTGTCCTGTAGGTTCCGTTTCATACGGCGACACCTCAGTATTGAATGGCATATGTATTAAGTGCTGTGCCTGTATCAAGGGCTGCCCGGTGGGGGCCAAGTATTTTGATGATGAAAACTATCTAAAGCATCAGCATGAACTGGAAGAAATTTATACCGAACGCCGAGAACCGGAAATCTTCATATAAGCCAATATTACATAGTTTGTACCAAAATAGAGAGAACTGGAGGCAAAGGGATGAGCGAGGAGATTAGGTTGAATACTGACGAAATGATGGTAATTGAAGCAAGAAGTAAAGCGGGAAATTATTTTAAAGAGGGAAATAATTGCGCGGAAGCAATATTTTTAACCTTCAGAGAATATTTGATGCCAGAGATGGATCCAAAGATGGTGAAGCTTGTGACTGGTTTTGGAAGCGGTATAGGCGAAGCAGGTTGCATGTGCGGTGCATTGACGGGTTCTATCATAGCGCTAAACATGGTAAAAGGAAGAAGCTCAAAAGAGGAAGACCGGACCTGCGCATATGACCACGCCCGTGAATTTCACGATCGATTTATCGAAAATTTTGGTACGACTTGTTGCCGGGCGTTAAATACAAACCCGTTTGAAAGCAGGGAACATCTGACAACTTGTTTGAAGATTACAGGAAATACGGGGAAGCTACTAATGGAATACCTGCTGGAAAAAGAACTGCTTAAATAAATATAATCCAAACATTCGAATATGTTTATGATAAAATATTGCAATAGAATTATTCTAAAATTTTTAGAAGGAGGATGATTCAAATGAAAAAAATAGGGATCATAATATGCGGACGATATAAAAATTGCGGTGGCGGTAAATGTTTTAAAGGGTTGAGAGAACGAGAAGGGGCCTTTTCGATTTATCCTAAGGATGAACAAGTTGAAATTGTTGGATATTCGAACTGCGGCGGATGCCCAGGCGGCAATGTTGAAAATGTGCCTGAAGAAATGATCAAAAATGGTGCGGAGACGATTCATTTGGCTACAGGTCTTGTAGTCGGTTATCCGCCATGCCCGAATATTAGACAATTTAAGGAATTCATAGAGATGCGTTATAATATACCTGTTGTAGTCGGAACTCATCCAATTCCAATGAAATATCTCTTAAACCATGAAAAAATGTCGTTTTGGAAACGGATGAAGATTCATGAAACCGCTCCGGAATTGTTTAAGGATTCAGAAGCAATAAGTAGAGACTATGATTGACGTATTTTCATAGAGAAGGTGCAAAGTATGGAAAAGGTTCAGATTTTAATAGCTGATGATGAAGACCGTATCAGGGAAATGATCAAAGAATATACCATCCTTGAGGGATATGAAATCGATGAGGCTGAAGATGGCGAGAAGGCCCTTGATCTTTTTAAGGAAAAGGACTACACGCTTGTCATTCTTGATGTCATGATGCCTAAAATCGATGGCTGGACCGTATGCAGAGAAATCAGAAAAACTTCTCAAGTGCCAATTATTATGCTTACAGCCAGGGGAGAGGAATATGATAAGCTTTTTGGGTTTGAACTGGGCGTGGATGATTATATGGTAAAACCCTTTAGTCCAAAAGAACTTCTGGCGAGGATCAAGGCAATCGTTCGTAGAAGCGCACAGCATGCAGGGAATACTTTGAGCGCCGACAATATCTTAATTGAAGGTCTTAGAGTTGACTTCAACTCAAGAAATGTCTCTGTAGATGGAAACATGGTGAATTTGTCGCCTAAAAGCTATGAATTGCTTAATTTCTTTATTGATCATCCCAATAGAGTTTTTTCAAGAGAACAACTTTTGAATTCTGTTTGGGGATATGATTTTTATGGTGAAGACAGAACTGTAGATACTCACATAAAGATGCTCAGGGAAAGCCTGGGAAGCTACCGGAAGTTCATTGTGACGGTTTGGGGAACGGGCTACAAATTTGAGACTGGAGGCAGCCAATGAAAAGTATTGCATTCAGGCTTTGGGTTGGCATGATGACCCTCGTCGCCGTTGTCCTAATTTTGCTTTGGCTTTTTCAAATTGTATTCCTGAATAGTTTTTATACCCAAATGCGTATAAGCGATATCCAAAATTCAGGCGCGTTAATCGTCAAAGACATAAATGATATTAAAGCTGTTGAAAATAATCTGGATCAATTTTCATATAATAACAATTTGATTGCGGAACTGCTGGATCTTTCAAACAACCCAATTTATACCGCCGGAACAATGGGATCTTTTGGCATGAATGGTCAAATGGGCATGATGATGAACAGCACAAGAACAGAGGTTTATGATAAGGCATTACTTGGGAAGTCAAGTTCAAGTCCGGTGAAACATCCAAAATTCGGTACCCAGCTCATGCTGATTGGGGTTCCAGTCAGCGACTCCGGAAAGATAGCAGGAGTTTTAATGATTACCCTTCCCTTGTCGCCGGTTGCGGATACAGTTAATATTCTGAAGCAGCAATTGATCTACATCACTCTGATACTAATAGCGGCTACGCTGCTGCTGTCCTATTTGCTGGCTAAATCTTTTACAAAACCGATTCTGGATATTACCAATGTATCTATGGAGATGGCAGCAGGAAATTTTACTTCCAGCATCAAAACCGGCAGAAGGGATGAAATCGGAAGGCTTTCGGAGGCTATTAATTACATGGGGAGAGAACTGTCTAAAGTGGAGCAGCTCAGAAAGGACCTTCTGGCGAATGTGTCCCACGAACTTCGTACACCCTTAAGTCTTATAAAGGGTTATGGGGAAACCATCAGGGATATCAGTGGTGAAAATACAGAAAAACGAGAAAAACAAATCGGCATTATCATTGAGGAAGCAGATAGACTGGGGAATATTGTCGAGGATATGTTAAGGCTTTCGCAGATGGAAGCAGGGTTTATAGGCCTTACAATCGATGAATTTAGGCTAAATGAAACTTTAGATCGGGTCGTTAAAAAGTATGAACTTTTAAGCGAACGAACAGGCGTGAGTATTCTTCTCAAGAATACCGAGGATGCTTTTATTGAGGCGGATGTAACTAAAATTGAACAGGTTCTCTACAATCTAATAAATAATGCCTTTAATCATTCACCGGAAGGCAGTGTAATAAATGTTTTAGCTTTAGAATTCAAAGATAGAGTCAGAATAGAGATCAAAGACCAAGGAGAAGGAATTCCTGAAGACGAGATAGCCTATATCTGGGAACGTTTCTTCAAAGTTGATAAATCCGGGAAAAGAGAAAAGGCCGGCACCGGACTTGGACTTGCCATCGTAAAAAATATCTTAAACGCTCACAATGCTCAATTTGGCGTTGAAAGCAAGCCGGGTAAAGGATCGACATTTTGGTTTGAATTAAAACGGTACATAAAAACTCATTAATTCAATCGACCAATCAGCGCTTAAAAAGGGTTATAATCACAACGGATGAAATAATAACAACAGCTGAAATCATTGAATTAAGCCCCAGCACTTCCCCTGCAAGCATATATCCTAAGAATACAGCTATTACCGGATTGACAAAAGCATACGTCGAAACCCAAAGCGGTTCGGCGTTTTTTAATAACCAGACAAAGGCTGAGAAAGCAATAATTGAACCAAAAATGACAAGGTACAGGAAAGCGATAGTCGACCTAACTGAAACAGCCTCAAGGCTGAAATTATTAAAGTCACCGAGGAAGAAGGCCATAAGAAGAAGCATAACGCCGCCCGAAATCATCTGTAGTCCATTTGACATAAGCGCTGATTCGTGATGAACAACTTTTCTCGAGTACAGTGACCCGACTGACCATGACAGGGACGCTAAAATTATTGCGATGAGTCCTACGATATCGATGGCCTTACTTGATCCGCTGGAAAAAGAGTTGGGTAAGACTAATATGGCAATTCCTGCTAAACCTAAACCAACACCAAGCATGCTGCCGAAAGAATGCTTAACTTTTTCGCCCCCAAAGCCGAAAAACCCTAAAAGCATGATCCAAAGCGGCACAGTTGCAATGAGAAGTGCTGCAATTCCTGAAGGTACAGTTTGCTCTGCCCAGCATACAAGGCCGTTTCCACCAAGAAGCAGCAAAGCGCCTATAATGGCGGAGGTCTTCCAATCTTTGAGAGTGGGGTTCTTCGCGCCTTTTATTTTAGCGTAAGCATACAATATAATACCAGCCAAAACAAAGCGGACCCCAGCCATTAAAAATGGTGGGATCGTTTCTATCCCGATTTTCATGCCGAGATAGGTGCCGCCCCATAGGATATACACTATTAGAAGTGCCCCGATTATTTCGAATTGTTTTTTATCCAGTTTAGTTTTCATATTCTTACATTCTACAGTTCTTTCATTCTTTCGTCAAACTTTCATCACAACTGCTCCTTATAATAAAGATGTAAACCAAACCTAATCAGACATATTTTAAGGAGAGTGAATTTAATGAAAAAAATGAGAAAACTGATTGCAGTAATTGCAGTCGTGGGCGTAATGGCAACTGCAGGAACTGCTTTTGCTGCAACCGTAGCGACACCGGCAGAGATTGTTTCAGGCCTCACCGGAAAAACTGTTGAGGCGCTTTATACTGAACGCAGCGCAGGAAAGACTTATGGCACTATCGCCAAGGACGCCGGAAAGCTTGATGAGTTCCAGGCGCAAATGTTGGAGCAGAAAAAAATTATTCTGGATCAGAGAGTCGCGGATAAAGTCCTGACTCAGGCTCAAGCAGACGAGATCTATAATGACATCAAAGACAATCAGGCAATCTGCGATGGAAATAGAGCAGGTAACGGCGCTGGTAGAGGCAATGGCATGGGAAACGGAATGGGACGCGGTGCAGGTATGGGACGCGGTGTAGGTAATGGCAGCTGCAACGGAACCGGATTTGGAATAAATCAATAAAAGCTAAGTATTATAGCTGTACCAGGGTATGAAAATACCTTGGTATGGCTATTTTAGTAAAAGGGAGTATAAAATTGAAAAATAATAAGTTCACACTTTACCTTCGCGGAATCCTCCTGGCGCTTTTTACTATTATAATAACAATCATCTCATATCTGCACGTTTCTGAAGGAGGAAAGGAAGCTGCCTCAATTCATGCGCTCTGCCCCTTCGGAGGGCTTGAAAGCCTTTATCAAATATTCACAGCCGGAAGCTTTATCAGTAAAATATTTTCAGGAACACTGATTTTATTTATTATTACTCTGGTGGTTGCTATTCTTTTTAGACGGAGCTTTTGTGGACTACTTTGTCCATTTGGCGCTATACAGGAATTCTTTGCAAAAATTGGGCGTATGATTTTTAAAAGAAAACTAATCATACCAATCGGCATAGATAAGCCATTAAGATATTTGAAGTATGTTGTTCTCGTCATTACTGTGGCATTCGCATGGCTTACAGCTGGGCTATGGGTGGCTCCCTATGATCCCTGGTCGGCCTATGGGCATCTTTCAGAAGGGCTTGGAGCTGTATGGGCAGAGTCTGCGGTTGGGCTGATTCTTTTGATTATAACTATTATTGGCTCTATTCTTTATGATAGGTTCTTCTGCAAATATCTTTGTCCTATGGGAGCTCTTTATGGAATAATTGCTAAAATCAGCCCATTTAGAGTGGTTAGAAATGAAAACATCTGCATTGACTGCGGGATATGCAGCAAGGTTTGCCCTGTTAACATTGATGTGGCTAAGTCTAAAGAAGTCAAAAGTGCAGAATGCATCAATTGCCAAATTTGTGTTCTGAAATGTCCAAAGGCCGGCGCACTGGAAAATAAAGAAGGTAAATTTGCGCTTAGGCCCATTATGGTGATAGCGATAGTAATAGTGTTATTCTTCGGTTCGATTTTAGCTTTTAAAGCAGCGGGAATATTTCAGATTGGAACTGTTCAAATAACATCCGGAGAAACAATAAATTATGATGAAGTTAAAGGTTATATGACAATTTACGATGCAGCAGCAGCAACCAAAACGGATTTAAAGGAATTCTACGCTAAATTTGAGATCCCGGAAAGTGTGCCTGCAGAGACGAAAATGAAAGAAATAGTTAATATTTCCCCAGGTTATGATTTTGAAAAAGCTAAATTATCTTTGTAATTAAAGTTTTAACATTAGAAACTTGCTGCTTGTTTGGCAAGTTTCTAATTTTTTATTGCGCACCTAACCTCATTTTTGTTAAAAAATGTCCGTAGAGGCCATACGGGATATAAATTCTTCCGTTGAGGACAGCCTTTTGTGTTGACAGGAGTATATAGATAGGCTATTATGTGCATATGCACACAATAAAGAGGTGATTGAATGCCACGGCCAAGAAAATGCAGAATGGTAGGATTTATTCCTGAAAATGCCTGCTTTCATCCACAATTAGCAAGTTTGGAAGAAGTAGTTCTGACAATTGAGGAGGTTGAAGCCATAAGACTTTCGGATTATTTGGGCATGGAACAGGACAAGGCCTCGGAAAGCATGCATGTCTCCAGAGGAACTTTTCAAAGAACCATTAATAGTGCTAGAAGAAAGATGGGAGATGCTCTGATTCAAGGCAAGTCTATTCGTATTGATGGTGGAGATTATGAACTTGCGGCGGGCAAAACCTGTTGCAGTAGACATGGCAATGGGTGTAAACCAAGGGGCTGCGAAAAATGTGAAGGCTGCGCGGAAAATATAAATAATAAATAAATTTACATTGAGAAGGAGAAAATATTATGATCATTGCAGTAGCAACAGAAGGACAAAACGTATCAGGACATTTTGGCATGTGTGAAAATTTCACAGTATTTGACATTGAAGGCTCTACAATAAACAGTAAAAAGATTTTAAATACAGCAGACAACCAACATGGCGCGCTTCCAGCTTTTTTAAAGTCTAAGGGGGTTGAACTTGCTATCTTAGGAGGTCTTGGCGCCGGAGCAAAACAGGGATTGGCCGCGAATGGGATCGAAGTCATTGCCGGCATCAGTGGGAATATTGATGATGTTATTGAGCAATTTATGACCGGCAAATTAGTCGCAGGCACCGAAGGCTGCATTGGACACGGGAACTCTCATGATGATCATCACGGATCTGGTGGCTGCAGCTGTGGAAAAAA
>JBBRXH010000020.1:0-14003 GCA_038248565.1 Peptostreptococcales bacterium
CTGCTCTTCACCTCAGGTACTACGGGTATGGCCAAAGGCGTCATGCTCTCACAGAATAATATCACGGAAAATCTCATGGTTATGGGCACCCTGGTTCATATCGTCCCGGATGACATCTTCTTCTCTCTGTTGCCGATTCACCATACCTATGAATGTACCTGCGGCTTTCTTCTGCCGATCTATAAAGGATCCGGAATAGCCTTCTGTGAAGGGCTGAAATACATTATCAGAAATCTTGAAGAGGCAAAGCCCACAGTTTTTCTGGGCGTTCCTCTCATTTTTGAGAGCATTTACAAAAAAATCTGGTCCCAGGCCAGGAAAACCAAGTCCGATAAAAAACTGCTAAAAGTTTTGGCCCTCAATGAAAAGACCAAAAAAATCGGCCTCGATCTCGCGCCGATCCTATTAAAAAAAGTCACCGCCATCTTCGGCGGCAGACTGCGCCTTATGATCGCGGGGGGGGCCGCCATCGATCCGGACGTGCTCAAGGGACTAAGAGCCTTTGGCATCAATGCGATTCAAGGCTATGGACTGACGGAGTGCTCTCCTATCGTGGGAATCAATCCGGACTTTGACCCAAGAGATGACTCGGCAGGCTATCCGCCTCCATTCATAGACGTGAGAATCGTGGATGCCAGCGAAGAAGGCATCGGGGAAATTGTCGTAAAAGGTAATAATATTATGCTTGGTTATTATCATAATCAGGCTGCCACGGATGAAGTGATCAGGGATGGATGGTTTTATACCGGAGATTTAGGTTTTCTGGACAAAGAAGGCTATATTCATATTACCGGCAGGAAAAAGAACGTCATCATCACTAAGAATGGCAAAAATGTCTTCCCTGAAGAACTGGAATTCTACCTGGGCAAGATTCCCTTTATCGAGGAAAGCATGGTTTGGGGAATCGACAGCGAGGATAACGGTGATACCCTGATTTGTGCAAGCATCAAGGCGAATTCAGCTGAGCTTTCACTGATACTCGGTGCTGAGTTCACGGATGAGCAGGCCAGCGATCTGATCTGGAAGGAAATAGATACGCTTAATTCGGAGCTTCCTTATTACAAGAGAATCAAAAAGGCGGATATCAGAAAAGAAGAATTTGAGAAAACCACGGGAAAGAAAATCAAGCGGTTTTCCGACGCGAATAAACACATTTAACCCCATAAATCAGCTAATGTTGACCGGCTTTTATACTTTACTTTTACTTTATTGTTGTTATAATGAAATAGGTATGCTACGGAGATGAAAATCGCCATAGCTTTCTGTTCAGGAAATAAGCAAAAGTCAAATTTAAGGAGGAGAAAGAATGAGAAAGATTTCATTATTGCTTGTAGTCGTATTACTGGTAGCGGTATTTGCGACAGGTTGCGGCGGAAGCAAAGAAGAGGCAGCAGAAAACGTCATTAAAATTGGGGTGTTCGAACCTCTGACCGGCGAAAACGGCGGCGGCGGAAAGCAGGAAGTTGACGGCATGACTTATGCCAATACTGTAAAGCCGACTGTTACCATCGGTGACGTAGAGTATAAAATCGAATTAGTTGTTTCGGACAACCAGTCCGACAAGACAGCAGCTGTAACAGCAGCAAATTACCTGATTGACCAGGGTGTTGTCGCAGTACTTGGATCATATGGCTCAGGCGTTTCAATCGCAGCCGGAGAAGTATTCTCAGGTGCCATGATACCCGCAATGGGTGCTTCATGCACAAATCCTCAGGTCACAAATACAAATGACTGGTACTACAGAGTCTGCTTCCTTGATCCTTTCCAGGGCACAGTAGTGGCTAACTATGCTGTACAGAACGGCGCTAAGACAGCTGCCGTTATTACTCAGCTTGGTGATGACTATTCAACCGGCCTTGGCAATTTCTTCATGGATTCATTCAAAAAGCTTACGGGCAACGAAGCTTCAATCGTAGCATCCCAGACTTTCCAGCAGAATCAGGCAGATTTCAATGCCATTCTTCAGAATGTAAAAGCTGCCAATCCTGATGTGATTTTCGCGCCATCCTCAATCACAACTGCACCACTGATCATCAAGCAGGCAAGAGCACTTGGAATCAAAGCCCCGATTATGGGTGGAGATACTTGGGAAAACGTCAGCATAATTGAAAATGCAGGCGCAGATGCTGAAGGCATTATTCTGTCCACATTCTTTGATGCCGGTCTTGCTGATAGCAGCCAGGTAGCAAAAGATTTCGTAGATGGTTTCTCTGCAGCTTATTACACACCTGTTCCAGCAGTATCCGCCCTTGGTTACGATGCCTACATGGTCGTAATTGATGCTATTGAAAGAGCCGGTGCAACCGACGGAGCATCTATTCAGGCAGCGCTTAATGCAACAGATGGATTTGAAGGTGTAACTGGTTCTATCACATTTGACAAATTCGGAGACGCACAAAAGAACATGGCTGTAATAAAGACAGTTAAAGACGGCCAATTTGTATTCGTTAAGGCTGTAACTATCAAGTAATAAAATCCAAAAAAATATTTAATAGGGCAGGAGGAGGATCCTTCTCCTGCCTTACTTATTGGAAAATGAAATCTCAGACTGGCTCAAATCTGTAACATTGGAGATGAATATGGACGCTTCAACTTTTTTTCAAAATTGTGTAACAGGCATTTCGCTGGGCTCAGCTTATGCCCTTATTGCCATTGGATACACGATGGTTTACGGCATACTAAGACTGATTAATTTTGCCCATGGGGACATCTTTATGATGGCCGGGTATTTTACCATTTTTGCAATTGTAGATTTTCATATGACGTGGTACATTGCAATCCTCTTTGTCATCATCGCAACAGTTTTACTGGGCATTGCTATAGAAAGAGCGGCCTATAAGCCGCTTAGAGAATCACCGCGTATGTCAATCATGATATCGGCTATCGGTGTATCGTTTTTACTTGAAAATTCAGCTACATACCTTTTTACCGGCCTGCCGCGGGCATATCCGGAACTGGGATTTCTTCAGAAGGTTTACCATATCGGCGATATTTCAGCGCCAATCGTTACTTTTATTACTCCTGCCGTGACGATCGTAATCCTGATTGCACTTATATATCTTGTCAATCATACTAAAACCGGGATGGCAATGAGAGCTGCTTCCAAAGATTTCGAAGCAGCAAAGCTTATGGGCATCGAGATCAACCATATCATTACGATCACTTTTGTGATTGGTTGTTCGCTGGCTGCTATAAGCGCAATCCTATATTTCTCGCCTCGCCCCATGGTTTATCCGTTCAGTGGCCTCATGCCAGGATTAAAATGCTTTGTCGCAGCTGTAATCGGTGGCATAGGCAATATTCCGGGAGCTGTAGTAGGCGGCTTCATCATAGGTATTGCAGAGACATTCCTGGTCGCTTCATTTCCGTCAATGTCGGGCTATAGCGATGCATTCACTTTTGTATTATTAATAATAATGCTGCTCTTCAGACCGACGGGACTCCTCGGTGAGAAGATCGCAGAGAAAGTGTGATGCCGATGGAATTTACAAATAAAAAACTTAAAAAATCAACCAAACTGATTCTTACCCTATTGCTGGTGTTGGTTTGTATCATTTTGACTTACATGCTGGATAATGGAATCATCGGAACATCTTATTCAATTCGAATCGTAAGGATTGCGGTGATTTACTCGCTGATCGGTGTTTCCATGAATCTGGTCAACGGGTTTACCGGTGTATTTTCACTCGGCCAAGCAGGTTTTATGGCCATCGGGGCCTATTGCGTGGGTATATTTACAATACCTGTGGATGCCAGGGCAAATGTTTACTATCTTGAACCAATCAGTGATAAAATCGCCGGTGTCGCGTTACCCTTTGGCGTAGCTTTACTGCTGGGCGGCCTGCTGGCGGCACTTTTTGCGGCGCTAATTGGGGCCCCGGTATTGAAACTGAAAAGTGATTATTTAGCGATAGCCACCCTAGGCTTCTCTGAAATTATAAGAGCGGTGATTGCCAATGAACAGCTGTGGCCGGTTACAAACGGATCCTTGGGGCTTAAGAGCATACCGGGATTTACTACGCTGTTTGCGCCTGTACTCATTTCAGCGGCAGGGATTACTCTGATGGTGCTGCTGATCAATTCCTCTTATGGGAGGGCTTTTAAAGCCATACGAGAAGACGAAACAGCAGCGGAATCGATGGGGATTAATCTTTTTAAGCATAAAGCATTATCATTTGTTGTTTCTGCATTTTTCGCAGGCATTGGTGGTGGCCTTTTGGCAACTCACCTTACCGCTATAGATTCAAATCAATTCAAGATAGCCGTTACCTATGAGCTTTTGCTGATTATTGTTCTTGGCGGCCTTGGCAGCGTAACGGGCACCGTGATTTCCGCATTTATGATTTCATTTGGAAAAGAATATCTTAGGTTTTTTGACGCAGCCCAATCTATTGGCGGCTGGCAGATTCCGATTTTCCGTCCTGGCCTTCGTATGGTCATATTCAGTCTGCTTCTTATGGCAGTCGTGCTTTTCTGGAGAAGAGGCCTCATGGGGCGAAAAGAGTTTTCCTGGGATGGCATTTATAACTTCTTCAGGAAATGGCCATGGCGTCTTAAAAAGCTCATAAGTGGAGAGTACAAAGCCGAAGCTAATACAAAGAGGAAAACCGTAGCAGCCGGCAGGGCTATCGACAGCGCTGCATCAAGGTCCAAAAGAGCTGGAAGAAAAGCAGACAAGACAGCAGACAAGACAGTAGACAAAGAAAAGAAGAAGGAGGTGAAAGCCGATGCAGAATAATGCAGAAGCAAAGGCAAACGTCCTTCGTGTTACGGATGCCACCATGCAGTTCGGCGGCGTTGTTGCTTTGAACAACTTAAACCTCGAAGTCAATCAGGGTGAAATAATAGGCCTGATCGGCCCTAACGGCGCTGGTAAAACGACAGCATTCAATGTAATCACCGGCGTGTACCCACCGACAAACGGCTCTATTTATTTGAATGAAAATATGATCATAAGCAATCACCCGCAGGGCAAGATGAAGACGCTGTATGCAGGTGAGAACAATGGAAAGCATAATGAAGTGAAGGTGCTTACGCCGGATAAAATTACAAAAAAGGGTGTGGCCCGGACATTTCAGAACATAAGACTTTTCAAAGAGCTGACGGTTTATGAAAACGTACTGATTGCACAGCATGTCAAGCTTAAGGCAAATGTACTAGAAGCAACGCTTAAGCTGAATTATAAAGAAGAGCGTGCGATGCATCAGGAGACCTTGAGGCTTCTTGAAATCCTGGGACTCATCGATGTGAAGGATTACGTATCAACATCGCTTCCGTATGGCAAGCAAAGACATCTTGAAATTGCAAGAGCACTGGCGACAAATCCACAGTTGCTGCTTCTGGATGAACCCGCCGCCGGCATGAATCCTCAGGAATCTGATGAACTTATGCATTTTGTCGGCAGAATCAGAAAAGATTTCGGCTTGTCGATCCTGATGATCGAGCATCATATGCAGGTGATTATGGGTATCTGCGACCGTATTTATGTTTTGGATTATGGCTCACTTATAGCTGATGGCACGCCATCTGAAATAAAAAAGAATCCAAAGGTCATCAAAGCGTACTTGGGGGTGGATGAATAATGCTAAAAATTGAAAATCTGCACATACATTATGGCGGCATCCATGCACTAAGGGGCGTAAGCCTTGAAGTGCCAGACGGACAGATTATTTCACTGATTGGCGCCAATGGCGCTGGCAAGAGTACGACGCTGAAGGCGGTTATGAGTCTTATTCCAATGACCGCTGGTCTGGTGTCTTTCGACGGTACGGATATTACAAGGATGCAGACAAGGGATGTCGTCCGTGAGGGCGTGGTGCTCTGCCCTGAAGGCCGCCGCGTTTTTCCGGATCTCACGATTGCTGAGAATTTGACTATGGGCGCCTATCTGCGCAAGGATAAAGAGGGCATTGCCAAGGATACCAAATGGGTTTACGACTTGTTTCCAAGGCTGCTTGAACGTAAGTGGCAACTGGCAGGAACCCTGTCAGGCGGGGAGCAGCAGATGCTTGCCGTTGGAAGAGCGCTTATGAGCAAACCCAAACTTCTGATGATGGATGAACCGTCCTTGGGATTGGCACCCATTATCATAAAAAGTATTTTTGAAATTATCAAGGAAATTAATCAATCCGGCGTCAATATACTGCTTATAGAACAGAACGCCAAAGCGGCACTTGAAATCTCGCATTATGGTTATGTTATGGAGACCGGCACCATAGTTCTTGAAGGCCCCGGACAGGAGCTTCTTAAAAACGATGAGGTGCGAAAAGCCTACTTGGGCGAATAGAAAAGAGGAACAGTCAGTGAAGTTAAAACTATCGGCAGTCTTAATCATCCTGATGACTATCGTCCTGATGACGGGCTGCACCACCTATAACAATTTTGTGTCTTATATACAAGGTGAGCAAAAAACAGAAGAGACCGTAAGAATCGGCGTATTTGAACCTTTGACCGGACCGGATGCCATCTATGGCAACCTTGAACTTAGAGGCATAGAACTGGCCAGAGAACTTTATCCCCAGGCATTAGGCAAAAATGTCGAGATCATAGCCGAGGACAACAGAGCGGATCCCGATTACGCCGAGGTTGCCGCCAACAATCTTGTCAAAAAACGTGTCGCTATCGTACTGGGCAGCTATGGCAGCTCAAACTCCATGATCGGCGGAGTTATTTTCGAGAAGGCAAAAATCCCGGCCATCGGTATCACCTGCACAAACCCGCTGGTAACCAGCATTAACCCTTACTATTTCAGAGTTGGCTTTATAGATCCCTTCCAGGGCATCGCCATGGCAAAGCATGCCTTCAATGATATGGCTGCCGGAAAAGCAGCGATCATGCAGGACAGCGACAGCGACTTGTCTTTAACCATCGGTCAGGTATTCGCCGATAAATTCGTCAGCCTGTCGGGAGATGAAGCGGCCATTGTCAGTACGACCAAATATAATGAAGGCGATCAGAATTTTGCCAATCAGCTGAAGGCTATAAAAGCCGCAAATCCGGATGTGATTTTCATCCCGGGAAATGTTGCAGAAGCGGGAATAATTATCAAACAGGCGAGGGAAGCTGGGATTAACGCTAAATTTTTGGGTATGAATACTTGGGAAGACCAAAAACTCATCAAAATAGCCGGCGAAGCTTCAAATGGCGTTACTTTTACCTCGCTTTTCGATCCTAATATCATATTGACCGAAAAAACACAAATCTTTCTGGATGCCTTTAAGGCCAAGTATGGAAAGGACGCAGTGCCAACCATAGAAGAAGCCCTTGGATTTGATGCTTATCTGGTGGCAGTGGACGGGATCAACAGAGCCAAAACAGCCCAAAACGGAGCGCTTCTCATGCAGACTTTGCTGCTCACCGCTCAGCTGCCGGTTGCGACAGGAGATATCACTTTTGATGTCAATAAAGATGCCATCAAGCCGGTAATCATTAAAACAATTCAAAATGGTGAATTTGTTTATAAAACCACAACAGTACCCGTTTGGGAATAAAGGAGAAAAAAATGGAAGAAAATATCAAAGCAGGAATAGAAAAAATCAGACCATTTCTTCAGCGCGATGGCGGCGATGTGGAGTTTGTAGAATATACAGCCGACGGAATCGTCAGGGTCAAGCTGCAGGGTGCCTGCAAAGGATGCCCGGGGGCTCAGATGACCCTTAAGATGGTCATCGAGAGACTGCTCAGAGAATCCTATCCGGAAATTAAAGGCGTTGAGGCTGTTTAGTTGGACTCAACACAGGCAACGGGGGTATCCTTCGGCATGAAGAAAGCATTTGCAGCAGTTATAATACTTGGATACATTTTGGCGGCGGGATTCTTTTTCCCGCCTGTTACTTATGATACAGTTACAAGCCTGAAGCCGGACGTGCCACCTCCTGCGGCTGTTGAGACGGCCGTCAGACTTGATATCTCCTGCGTTGGGGATATTATGGTACATTCGACCCAGTATATTGCACAGTATGACAAAGCCACAGATTCCTATAATTTTACAGACAATTTTCAGTATGTAAAACCCTATATCAGCCAGGCAGACCTTGCTTTATGCAATGTGGAGACAGTGTTTGCAGGAGGCAAGCTTTCCGGATATCCCAACTTCAATTCACCGGACAGCTTAGCAGGAAACCTTAAGGATACTGGCTTTGATGTGGCCATCATGGCCAATAACCATGTGCTGGACCAGGGAACCAAGGGGCTGATCAGGACCATCGATGTTCTAAAAGCAGCGGGTCTTGAAACTTCAGGGGCCCAAAAAGAGGGCGGGAAGTCCTATACGATTTATAAAGCCGATGGGATTAATATCGGTGTTATTTCCTATACGTACGAGACATCAAAAGCCGGCGGCAGCAGAAGCCTTAATGGTAATACGATTCCAGCTGCGGCACTTCCTCTGATCAATTCCTTTAGCTATAATGCTATGGATGAGGATATGGCTAAAATAGCTGACTCTATAAGTCAGGCCAGACAGGCCGGAGCCGAAATCATCGTCTGCTATTTCCATTGGGGAGAGGAATATCAAAGAGCGCCCAATGAGTGGCAGACAACGATGGCTAAGGCGGTATCAGATCTGGGAGCGGATATCATATTCGCATCTCACCCCCATGTTCTTCAGCCTGCTGAGAAACTGGTCAGCGCGAAAACCGGTAAAGAAACTGCGGTTTTCTATTCCATGGGAAATTTTATTTCCAATCAGAGGACAGAAACCTTGGATAACAGATATACAGAGCAGGGGATCATTGCGGAGGTTTCTCTTTCAATTATGAAGAGTACCGGTAAAATATCGGATATGACTATGCATGTCCAGCCGATCTGGGTGGACAGATATAAAACCGCTAAAATGAACTATGCTATTATTCCCCTTGATGCAACACTAAAGGCCAACCCGACTCTGGCTAAATCCGGACATTTAGGTAGGGCAGAACAGGCCCTCGATGATATTATCAAACTGCTGGGGTCAGACTATATCAAGGAATGAGAGGAGACGGGAAATGAATTATTTGGATTTGATTGACGACAACAAGGACGAAATGATCAGAACCCTTAAGGAGCTTATCGCTATCAGAAGCGTTGTTGGACCCCCAGAGGGAGATTTACCCTTTGGAAAGGGCGTACAGGAAGCTTTTCTCTACCTGCTCGCCAGAGCTAAGGAAGAGGGCTTTAAAACGGTTAACATAGATAATTACGGCGGACATATAGAATTCGGGGGTCAGCTGGCGCTCGCTTCAGAAGAACCAATCCCAGGCAGCGATGAAATCATGGCTGTTTTAGGTCACCTGGATGTTGTTCCTGAGGGATCAAATTGGGATTATCCACCCTACGGCGGTGAAATCGCCAATGGCAGACTTTATGGCAGGGGAGCTATGGACAACAAAGGACCTATGGTAGCGGCCTATTATGCCATGAAAGCTTTAAAAGATGCCGGCGTTCAAACAGAAAAGCGGGTCAGGCTGATTATCGGCCTCGACGAAGAAATAGACTGGACAGGCATGAAGTATTATATGGATAGAGTTGAAGCCCCCAGCTTCGGCTTTACGCCGGATGCCGATTTCCCTGTGATACACGGCGAAATGGGTATACTGGTTTTTGAGCTCGTCAAAAAAATCAATAAATCCCTAAAGCCCGGATCATCCCTTAGAAGCATAGTCGGAGGACAGGCCCATAATATGGTGGCAGACTCGGCAAAGGCTGTGCTTACTTCTGATAATTATGATGGCGTAAAGAAGGCTCTTGAGGACTTTAAACTGAGGACAGGCTATAAAATCACCTGTAAGGGCAGAGGCAGAAGCCTGGAGATCAATACTGAAGGGATCTCTGCTCATGGTGCTCATCCGGGGGATGGCCTGAATGCTATTTCCATCTTAATGGCATTTTTGGGCGAAATTCAGATCTCAAGTGAAGATATCAGCGAATTCATAGAGTTTTATAATTCTAAAATTGGCTTCGAGCTATCAGGGGAATCTATGGGCTGCGGGCTTTCTGATGAAGCCTCCGGCAAACTGATCTTCAATGTGGGCATGGTGAAGATGGATCCGGAAGCTGCCAGACTCACCATCAACATCAGGTATCCCATAACCCTGACGGATGAGCAGGTTTACGAGGCCATGATGCCTACCCTCAATAGCTATAATTTGGGCATTATAAAAATAGACCATAAAGCTCCGATTTATCTGCCGAAAGACAGCGCCATCGTCACCACGCTGATGGATATTTATAGAAAGCATTCCGGGGATTATGAGAGTGAACCTCTTGTCATCGGCGGCGGGACCTATGCCAGATCCTTAAAAAATGCTGTAGCCTATGGGGCAACCTTCCCAGGACAGGAAGAGGTAGCTCATCAGAAAAATGAGTATATCGATTTGGACTCCATGCTGAAAGCCACTAAAATTTTCGCCGAGGCTATTTATAGTCTTGCCAAGGGTGGCTTGACCGTGGTATAATCACTCGTAAATTAATTTAATAGGTAGTCTTCGGGGCAGGGTGTGAATCCCTACCGGCGGTCAAAGTCCGCGAGCACGCAAGTGTTGATTCTGTGAAATTCAGAAACCGACAGTTATAGTCTGGATGGGAGAAGGTAATCTTACAGTTTTTGTATGCAACGACTCCCGAATTTTTTCGGGAGTTTTTATATTCAAAACGTGATTATCCGAAGATGAACAGTAACATTGGAGGAAAAGATGAATAATCAAAATTTGGGCTCGAGGGATAATGTATCTCTCAAAACAAAACTACTGGCCAAGGCGGCGCTCCTGACCATCATCGCTGTCGTATTGCAGGCGCTGGAATTTTTAGTGCCATTCCTGCCGTTCATCCCACCATTTTTAAAATTTGAGCTCAGCGACATTCCTGCGATCTTAGGTGCTTTTGCCCTCGGACCAGCTGCCGGTGTTGCCATCGAGCTGGTCAAAAACATCATTCATTTTGTTCTTGGACTCAACCCCACCGGCGGCGTCGGAGAACTGGCAAACTTTATAGTAGGCAGCGCGCTGGTCATCCCGGCAGGACTGATTTACAAGAAGCATAAATCCAAAAAATCAGCCATTATAGGTCTCTGCGTCGGAATCATCACCATGGTCATCGTTGCCGCGATATTCAACTATACGGTACTGCTGCCCTTCTATGGCAAGATCATGCCGATACAGGCCATCATCGATATGTCCGCCGCCGTGAATCCATGGATCACAGATATGAAGACCCTTGTCATTTATGGCATCATCCCCTTCAATATTTTTAAGGGCGTACTGATCAGTATCCTAACCCTATTGATTTATAAGCGCATTTCGCCTATACTTCATAGATAGGAAGTCAGTCGATTATTTAGGATATCCCTATAAAGAACCCTTAGGATAAGACATGAACGAAAAGCTTATAAGAAATGAAGATGAAACTGAAAAATTCGGCATCGCTCTGGCTTCTGTACTGAAGCCCGGCGATGTTGTTTGCCTTATCGGAGATCTTGGAACAGGCAAGACCACCTTGACAAAGGCTATCGCAAAAGGGCTGGGCATAACATCCATTGTGACAAGTCCTACTTTTACCATTGTTCAGGAATATACAGAAGGCAGAATTCCACTTTATCATTTCGATGTCTATCGCATCGAAGACCCCCAAGAGATGTATGAGATCGGCTGTGAAGAATACTTTTACGGCCGAGGCGTCTGCGTCATTGAATGGGCTGATCAGATCATGGAAATACTGCCTGAAAATCGGATCATTATTAAAATGGATTACGGTCCGGAGGAGGGATCCAGGCTCTATGAATATTCTGGCTATTGAAACAACATCCCAGGTAGCCTCCGTTGCCATAAGAACTCATGAGGGGTTAATCCTTGAGGAGACCAGCAACGAAAGGCTTAGCCATCTTCAAAATCTGATGCCTATGATTGACGTGCTTCTGGGCCGATGCCAATTGCAATTAAGCGATATTGGCTGTATTGCAGTGTCGGAGGGTCCTGGATCTTTTACCGGCATAAGAATTGGTATCGCCACAGCCAAAGCATTGGCTCAGTTTTTGGGTATTACAGTAATTCCTGTACCTACCCTTCAGGCCATGGCCTATGATCAGCAGGGTTATGAAGGAATTCTATGCCCAATGCTTGATGCCCGCAGAGGTCAGATCTACGGCGCGGCCTATAGCTGGGAAGCTTTCCCTGGGGAAAACCTTTGCCGTGAAGTGCTGAAACCGGGACCCTATATGCGGGCAGAATTCCTGCTACTACTTGAAGAGGTCAGGAATAATCGACAGGACTTAGCCCTTGGAGAAGAAAGCCAAAGGGCTATTAATGTTGCAAAATTGGGTTTTGACTTATATAATAAAGGAGTCTCAAAAAACTTTTGTGAGGTAAAACCTGTATATATGCGCATGGCTGAGGCTGAGCAAAAAAGGATGGCGTTATGAAATTTGCAGACAAAGAAGTCGAGATTAGAAAAATGTTGGCATCCGACGTTTCGGGCGTATCCGAACTGGATAAATTATGCTTCGCCAATCCCTGGTCCAATGAATCCTTTGAGTATGAAATCTGTTCCAATCCCCTGGCATTTTATCTGGTAGCAGAGGCAGAGAACGGTCTAATTGTTGGCTATATGGGCATCTGGCATATCCTGGATGAAGGCCATATTACAAATGTTGCGGTCCACCCGGAGCTTAGAGGCAGGGGACTTGCGGACAAACTGATTTCTGAAGTGATTGCCTGCTCTGATGTCGCCGGCGTTAGGAGATACACTCTTGAAGTCAGAGTATCCAATGCATCCGCTCTGCATGTCTATAAAAAGTTCGGCTTTAAAGAAGCCGGTGTACGTCCCAATTATTATGAGGATAATGGCGAGGATGCCATTATTATGTGGAGAGAATAGAAGAACAGTTTATGAAAAACGGGAAGTTTATGACCCTGGCAATTGAAACGAGTTGTGACGAGACCTCCATAGCAGTCCTATCAGGCAGCAGGGAGGTTCTTTCGAATATCATATCCTCGCAGATTGAAATCCATCAGGCTTATGGCGGCGTGGTTCCGGAGATCGCGTCGAGGCACCACCTGGACAATATCAATGTGGTCCTGGAAGAAGCTCTTGAAGAGGCAAATACTAAATTCGGCGAGATCGATCTCATCGGGGTGACCAGCGGGCCCGGCCTTGTCGGCGCACTGCTTATAGGGCTTGCCACGGCTAAAGCCATCGCTTATGCTGCAAAGAAGCCGCTTGTGGGTGTTCATCACATACAGGGGCATATCTGCGCGAACTATATTGCCCATAAAGAACTGGAACCACCTTTTTTGGCTGTTGTCGTATCCGGCGGGCATACCAATATCGTTGATGTTACGGGGTATAACGACTATGAAGTCCTTGGCAGAACGAGAGATGATGCTGCGGGAGAAGCCTTCGACAAAGTGGCCAGGGTTCTTGGCCTTGGTTATCCGGGCGGCCCAAAAATAGATCAGCTGGCTAAGGAGGGAAATCCTCAGGCAGTGGTTTTCAAACGGGTCTATCTGGAAAAGGACAGCTTTGATTTCAGCTTCAGCGGGACTAAGACCGGGGTACTTAATTACCTCAATAGTCAGAAGCTCGCGGGGGTACCCATCAATAAAGCGGATGTGGCCGCCGGCTTTCAGCTGGCGGTAGTGGAAGTGATCGTTCATAAGGCGGTCCAGGCAGCCCTAAAAATGAAAAGGGAAAAAATCGTGCTTGCCGGAGGCGTCGCTGCCAACACTCTGCTTCGGAGCCTTTTCGAAGAAGCCTGCTTAAAAGCAGGACTTAAACTTTATTATCCGCCGATTGTTTTATGCACGGACAACGCTGCCATGATCGGCTGCGCTGCATTCTATAGATATGAGGCCGGCTTTACCGACGATATGACCCTGGATGCCTATCCGGGATTAAGACTTTAGATGCGGGCAATTCCTGTATGGCACCTACCAGACATTTTTTAAAAAAAATGAGGTTAGGTGCGCAACTGAATAATTCCTACCCGCCTGAAGGCGGGCAATTCCTGTATGGCACCTACCAAACATTTTTAA
>JBBRXH010000021.1:0-13912 GCA_038248565.1 Peptostreptococcales bacterium
GCACTCGGTACTAAATGCCAGATCGAAGTCATCAAAGAGAATGGCGAAATTATCGATGTTACAGAAATGGCTTATGGCACATTTGACGATGTGAAGGAAAAAGGGTCCGCTTTTGCCGATGACCTTAAAACCAAAAGTGAAGAGGTTTATCACAGCGTTAAAGATAAGGCAACGGATGCTATGAATAAAGCGACTAAAAAAGAGTGCGGCAGCGAAGAAGAAAAGCAGCCGGAAGAAGAACCTGTTAAAGAAGAGAAAACTAAAAAATAATTTCATAATCATTAAGGAGCAAATTCAATATGAGCAAAGATTTTTCTATGGACAAAATTACGGCACTGGCAAAATCCAGAGGCTTTGTATTTTCCGGTTCCGAAATTTATGGCGGCTTGGCAAATACTTGGGACTACGGTCCAGTCGGGGTTGAACTAAAAAACAATGTCAAAAAAGCCTGGTGGAAGAAATTCATTCAGGAATCCAAGTATAATGTGGGACTTGACACTGCGATTCTCATGAATCCGAGGACATGGGTGGCTTCAGGCCACGTAGGCGGTTTCGCAGACCCCCTGATAGACTGCAAAGGCTGTCAGTCCAGATTCAGAGCGGACAAACTCATTGAAGATTATATTTTAACAAAAGAGGGGTCCACTATAACAGTCGATGGTTGGTCCAAGGATAAACTGGAAGCCTACATCAAAGATGAAGTCATCAAATGTCCGGAATGCGGCAAAAGCGATTTTACCGCAATCAGGCAGTTTAATCTTATGTTCAAGACCTTTCAGGGCGTCACAGAAGACTCAAAAGCCGAAATTTTCTTAAGGCCCGAAACGGCACAGGGAATTTTCGTCAACTTTAAAAATGTTGCCAGAACAACCAGAAAGAAAATCCCATTTGGCGTTGGCCAAATCGGAAAATCCTTTAGAAACGAAATTACGCCTGGCAATTTCACTTTTAGAACCAGAGAATTTGAACAAATGGAGCTCGAGTTTTTCTGTAAACCCGGAACGGATCTCGAGTGGTTCAACTACTGGAAGGAGTTCTGCGGTACTTGGCTTTCTTCTTTGGGCATGTCAAAGGAGAACTATAAATTCCGGGATCATGAAAAAGAAGAATTATCCCATTACAGCAACGCAACGACGGATATAGAATACCGCTTTCCTTTTGGCTGGGGAGAGCTTTGGGGCATTGCCGACAGAACAGATTTTGACCTGAAGCAGCATATGGAACATTCGGGCGTCGATATGTCCTATCTTGATCCTGAGACCAATGAAAAATTCATACCCTACTGCATAGAGCCTTCATTGGGGGCTGACCGCGTAACGCTGGCGTTCCTCATAGAAGCCTATGATGAAGAAGTTTTAACAGATGGCGCCGGAAAAGAAGATATTAGAACAGTTTTGAGATTCCATCCGGCTCTCGCACCTTTCAAAGCAGCAGTGCTGCCACTGACAAAAAAACAATGTGAAGCGGCCGAGGCCGTTCATGAAGAACTTGCCAAATATTTCATGATCGATTATGATGTTGCCGGAAGTATAGGCAAACGCTATAGGCGGCAGGATGAAATAGGCACCCCGTTTTGCATTACTGTAGATTTCGATACAGCAGAAGATAAAAGTGTCACTATTCGTGATAGGGATACCATGGAGCAGATAAGAATCAAAATAACTGATGTCAAAAACTACCTTGAAGGAAAATTACTATTTTAAGCCAAAAGGGACCGTTCCTGACGTAAGACGGGGACGGTTCTAAAATTATAGAAGGAGAGAATATAGATGGGAAAGTTTGTTTATTCGTTCAACGAAGGATCTAAGGAAATGAAAAGCCTTTTAGGAGGCAAAGGCGCTAATCTGGCTGAAATGACTAAAATCGGTCTTCCGGTACCTTTTGGTTTTACCGTGACTACCGAAGCCTGCAATAGATATTATAGCGAGAATAAGGAAATTGGTCAGGATATTATAGATGAGCTTTTCATCAAACTAAAAGAATTGGAAACAGTCAGCGGTAAAAAATTTGGTGATGCAGCTAATCCTTTACTGGTTTCCGTTCGCTCGGGATCTGTTTTCTCAATGCCTGGCATGATGGACACCATTCTGAACCTGGGACTAAACGATGAGACTGTTCTTGGCATGATCAAACTCACAGAAAACGACAGATTTGCATATGACAGTTATCGAAGATTTATCCAGATGTATTCAGATGTTGTTTTGGATCTAGCCAAATCCAGATTCGAAGTGATTCTGGAAGCAAAAAAACACGAAAAATCTAAAAAGTTCGATGTAGAGCTGACAGCTCAGGACTGGATTGAGGTTATTGCAGAGTATAAGGCATTTGTTAAAAAAGAGACTGGCAAAGACTTCCCTCAGGATCCGACGATTCAATTACTTGGTGCGGTAAAAGCTGTGTTCAAATCCTGGAACAATGACAGAGCGATTTTATATAGACAGCTGAACAATATTGCTTCAACGCTAGGTACCGCTGTCAGTGTTCAGGAAATGGTTTTCGGTAATATGGGAGATACTTCAGGAACCGGCGTTGCATTCACGAGAAGCCCCGTCAACGGGGATGCAAAAATATTCGGAGAATTCCTGGTAAACGCGCAGGGAGAGGATGTCGTAGCAGGCATTAGAACGCCTCAGCCTATTACAGAAATGGCAACAGCTTTCCCGGAAGTATATAAGGAGTTTACAAGGATAGCAGAGCTTCTTGAAAAGCATTATAAGGATATGCAGGATATGGAGTTCACTGTTGAGAGAAACAAACTCTATATGCTGCAGACTAGAAATGGTAAAAGAACTGCGGATGCTGCAGTTAAAGTGGCTGTTGATATGGAGAAGGAAGGTCTCATCGATAAGAGGACTGCAATAACCAGGCTTGACCCCGCTCAAATCGACCAGCTTCTGCACCCTATGTTTGATGGCGACGAACTCAAAAAAGCTGAGCGTCTGGCTCAGGGACTCCCAGCTTCACCAGGTGCAGCCACAGGAAAAATATATTTTCATGCCGGTGACGCAGTAGAAGCTGTCACCAGAGGGGAACATGTTATTTTAGTCAGACAGGAGACTTCTCCTGAAGATCTGGCTGGGATGGTTGTTGCTGAGGGTATACTGACTGCAAGAGGAGGCATGACTTCTCATGCGGCTGTTGTTGCAAGGGGTATGGGGAAATGCTGCATCGCCGGCTGTCCTGATATTAAAGTTGATGAGCACAATAGTACTCTTGCCGTTGCCGGCCAAATATTTAAAGAAGGGGACTTCATTTCACTGGATGGTACCATGGGTATCGTGTATAAAGGTAAAATCCCCACGGTTGAACCTGAGCTATCAGGAGATTTCGGCATCATAATGCAGTGGGCTGATGAAATCAGAACCATGAAGGTCAGAGCAAATGCAGATAATCCAAGAGATGCTGAAGTCGCTGTAAAATTCGGAGCGGAAGGAATCGGGCTCTGCAGAACTGAACATATGTTCTTTGATGAGGACAGAATACCTGCCATGAGAAGAATGATCGTCGCTGAAACTTTGGAAGAAAGGCTCAACGCTTTATCGTATCTGCTGCCATTTCAGAAATTAGACTTCAAAGGAATATTTGAGGTCATGGGAGACAGGCCGGTAACTATAAGACTCTTAGATCCGCCACTCCATGAATTTCTGCCCCACACACCAGAAGAAATTCAGCTTTTATCTGAACAAATCAATGTGCCATATGAAAAATTATTCGCAAAAGTAGAAGAACTACATGAATTCAATCCCATGCTGGGACATAGAGGCTGCCGACTGGCGGTGACCTATCCTGAAATAGCCGAAATGCAGGCAGAAGCAATTATACTGGCTGCAATTGAAGTGAAAAGAGAGACTGGAAGAGCCATAGTACCTGAAATCATGATTCCTCTGGTCGGCCTTGAAAAGGAACTGGCCTATGTTAAAAAAATCGTTGAAGATAAGGTTATTGCAACTATTAAAAAAGAAGGCGTCGATGTGGATTATAAAATTGGTACGATGATTGAAGTGCCAAGAGCAGCGCTGACCGCCGATGAGATTGCACGGGAAGCAGAATTTTTCTCTTTTGGAACCAATGACCTGACCCAGATGACTTTCGGCTTCTCAAGAGATGATGCCGGGAAATTCATCAAAGCCTATAGAGATAAAAACCTTTTTGAAGAAGATCCATTCCAGACCCTTGATCAGGTTGGCGTAGGCAAACTGGTACAGATGGCCTGTGAGCTTGGCAGAAAAACAAGACCTGGAATCAAACTCGGAATCTGTGGCGAGCATGGCGGAGATCCAAAAACTGTTGAATACTGCTATACAATCGGACTTGATTATGTATCCTGTTCACCGTTCAGAGTTCCTATTGCGAGACTTGCAGCAGCGCAAGCCGTAGTAAAAGCCGGAAAGTAAACCAAATAATAACACTGCAGACACATTATAAAGAAGCAGGTTTCGGCCTGCTTCTTTTATTGGGCACCTAACCTCATTTTTGTTAAAAAATATCTGGTAGGTGCCATACGAAAATTCCCAGCCTTCAGGCGGATAGGAATTCTTCCGCTCATCTCTTAAAAAGTGGTGACCAATGGTTCGAAGTCAAAAGTTAATACAGATATAAAGGCTGGACATTACTGCATAAGTTTATTATAATGAAAGCATATTTATAGTTGTGGAATCATTGAATCCATTGAAAAATGTGGAAAGTTCCCGCCTGTAAACTTGGGCTGTCTTATGCACCATTAATAATATAAAACTTGGGTTTTTAAGGAGAGTACTTGTATGACAAGATACATCATCAAAAGAACGATCATCGTTCTGTTCACAATCGTACTGATTTCTACCATCACATTTTTCCTTATGAATACTGTTCCAGGAGGTCCTTTTTTAAGTGAAAAAGCGCCATCCAAAGCTGTTTTGCAGATGCTTGAAGCAAAATACGGTCTTGATAAGCCTCTCATTGTACAATATAAAAATTACATGGTCAGCTTGGCTCAGGGCGATTTGGGTGTTTCTATTAAAAAGAAGGGACAGACAATTTCTTCAATTATTGCAGATAAATTTCCTGTCTCCGCAAAGCTTGGCGGGGTCGCGGTTGTCATCGCGGTAGTGCTTGGCATTCCCTTAGGCTGTATAGCGGCGCTGAATAGAGGAAAATGGCTGGATAATATGCTGATGTTCATTGCGACTGTAGGTATTGCTGTGCCCAGCTTTGTTGTCGCTACCTCGCTGATGATTTTATTTGGGGTCAAACTTGGGCTTTTGCCCACCTATGGCTTGAGTTCTCCTCTGCATTACATTTTGCCTGCATTTACCCTTGCCTTTTATCCAATGTCCTATATGGCAAGGCTGATGAGGTCCAGTATGCTTGAGGTGCTTAGCCTCGATTATATCAGGACGGCCAAAGCTAAGGGTGTGTCAGAGTTTAAAATGATTTTTAAGCATGCTTTACGCAATAGCCTTATTCCAGTTATCACTTACCTTGGGCCTCTGCTTGCTTACGTTTTAACTGGGAGCTTTATTGTGGAAAAAATATTCACGATCCCCGGGCTTGGTGGAGAATTCATCAGTTCAATAACAAATCGTGATTATCCGATGATCATGGGAACTACTATATTTCTCGCTACACTTCTGATATTTATGAATTTTTTCGTGGATATTCTCTATAAGGTTGTGGACCCGAGAGTCACTTTGGATAAGGAGTAAAAGAGGTTATGATAGAAATAAAAGGAATGAGTATGAATCCACTTTCACTTCAACTAAAAGCAGAGGATTTTTTGCCTGCAAATGAAAGTGAAAAACAGGAAATGATCATTATGCGTGAAAGCGTTACTTACTGGAAAGATGCATTAGGCAGATTTAGAAAAAACAGACTTGCTATGGCATCCTTTATAGTCATCATCGCGGTATTTATTTTTGCTTTTGCTATCCCGGGAGTTTATCCATATACATATGAACAGCAAATCAGGGGAAGCGAGAACCTGCGCCCAATGGAATATTCTGTAATAGAAACGGCCCAACAAGCAGAGGGCATTCAGGTATTTCCCCACATTCTGGGAACAGATAATCTGGGTAGAGACCTGATGATCCGCATCATGATGGGGAGTAGAATTTCTCTCTTGGTTGGGGTAATCGCCAGCGGGATCATACTGATTATCGGATCCTTATACGGGGCTATTTCCGGCTACTTCGGGGGCAATCTTGATATGGCCATGATGCGTCTCGTCGATGTTATTTATACAGTTCCGGATATTCTTGTGATTATCCTGCTTCAGGTTGCATTAAAAGCACCACTTACTGCTTTCTTCGAGAGGGAATCATTTCTAAGTGGTATGGATGTGGTCGGTCCAGGTCTGATCAGTATTTTTATAACCTTCAGTCTGCTTTACTGGGTTGGTATGGCGCGAATTGTCAGAGGACAGGTTCTCATCATTAAGGAGCAGGAATATATCACCGCCGCCGTTGCGCTGGGTGCTAAACATTTTCGGATTATAATGAAGCATTTACTGCCAAACTGTATCGGGACCATAGTTGTCACCACCACGCTTATGATACCTTCAGCGATATTTACTGAAGCATTTCTCAGTTTCCTGGGACTTGGAGTCGCAGCGCCTATGCCCAGTTTAGGGTCCTTAGCAGCACAGGCCATAGGAGGCATCAATTCCTATGCCTACAGGTTGATAGCGCCTTCTGTGGCCATCAGCATCATCATACTATCATTTAACCTTTTTGGCGATGGCCTTAGAGATGCTTTAGATCCAAAACTTAAGAGATAGGAGGAGATAAAAATGGCAGATCAATTATTACTTGATGTACAAAAATTAGGCGTATCATTTTTTATTTCCGCCGGCGAAGTTAAGGCAGTGGATGGACTATCCTTTACACTAAAGCACGGAGAGGTACTAGGAATCGTAGGAGAATCCGGCAGCGGAAAGAGTGTTTCAGCCTATTCAATCATGGGTCTTCTCCAGGATCCGGGCAGAATAGTTAACGGCAGTATCGTCTTTAACGGTAAACATCTTGAAAAGCTTGACGAAAAGAGCTATAGAAAAATCCGCGGAAATGATATAAGTATCATCTTTCAGGATCCTATGACCTCGCTTAACCCTGTATTTACTATTGGGAATCAAATCATGGAGGTTATTTTACTACATACTGACATGACAAAAAAGCAAGCATTCAATAGAGCCGCAGAGCTCCTGAAGCTCGTCGGTGTTAATGAACCGGAAAAAAGGCTTAAGCAATATCCTCATGAGTTTTCAGGCGGTATGAGACAGAGGGTTATGATTGCCATGGCGCTGGCCTGTGAACCCAAGCTGCTTATAGCAGATGAGCCAACAACAGCTCTGGACGTAACGATACAGGCTCAGATTCTTGAAATAATCGGTGATTTAAAAGATAAAATCAATATGAGCATCATCCTGATTACCCATGATCTTGGAGTCGTCTCCGATATATGTGATAGGATTATCGTCATGTATGCAGGGCAAATAGTAGAAAGCGGAAGAATTGACGATATATTTTATAACCCGCAGCACCCATATACTATCGGGCTTTTGAATTCACTCCCTAAAATTAATTCAGAAAAGCATGAGAAGCTGATACCCATCGAAGGAACCCCTGTTGATTTGCTGAATGTCCCTCCTGGCTGCTCTTTTGCACCAAGATGCACCAAATGCATGAAAATTTGTCTAAGCACCAAGCCTGCTTTCAGAGAGCATGCGCCTGGACATTTGAGTGCCTGCTGGCTTTACGACAAAGGCGAATATGAAAACGGAAGGGGAAAATAATCATGAGCGATAAATTACTGGAAATAAAGGGGCTAACCAAGTTTTTCCCTGTTAAAGGCTCTTATCTTCATAAGAGTTATGTCAAAGCTGTAGATGACGTTTCCTTCCATATCAACAAAGGAGAAACTCTTGGGCTTGTAGGGGAAAGCGGCTGCGGAAAAACAACTATCGGCCGTACAATCCTTAGGCTTCACGAACCTACCAGCGGCAGCATCTTTTATAATGGTACTGATATTACAAAGGTCAATATGACGCCTTATAGAAAAAAAATGCAGATCGTCTTTCAGGATCCCTACGCATCACTGAATCCCAGGATGACAGTGGGCGACATCGTCGGGGAAGCTATAGATATACATAAGCTTGCTGCCTCAACCAAAGACAGAAAGGATATGATCGTTTCTCTACTTGAGCATGTCGGACTTAACAGCGAGCATGCCACCAGGTATCCTCATGAATTCTCGGGAGGACAGAGGCAGCGTATCGGTATAGCAAGATCTCTTGCAGTATCTCCGGAGTTTATCGTTTGTGATGAACCGATTTCTGCGTTGGATGTTTCAATACAGGCCCAAATTATCAACATGTTCGAAGATTTGCAGGAGAAACTTGGACTAACCTATTTATTCATAGCCCATGATCTTTCTGTTGTCAAGCATATCAGCAATCGTATCGGGGTGATGTACCTGGGTAAACTGGTTGAAGTAACGTCCAGCAAGGAACTCTATAAGAATCCGCTGCATCCCTATACGCAATCACTTTTATCAGCTATCCCCATACCGGATCCTAAACTCAGCAGAGAACGAAAGCGTATTATTCTGGAAGGGGACGTACCAAGCCCAGTAAACCCACCATCCGGCTGCAGGTTCAGAACAAGATGCCGCTATGCCATGGAAATTTGCGCAGCCGAAGTGCCAGAGATGATCGAACATGAAGCCGGGCACTATGCTGCTTGCCATCTTATAAATAAATAGACGCCGAAAAACATGCGGGTAGGGACGTTTTATCTTGAATAACCTTGTAGACTATTGTATATTGTACATGATAGATATGTCAGATTGCAGCTTTGCAGTTTGAAATATAATGAAATGGAGGAGTAAAATATGACTAAAAAAATACTCGTTTTAATGCTCGCACTTATGATGGTATTTTCTTTGGGAGCATGCGGCGCAGGAAGTGGTACGACAGCAGCGCCAACGGTTCTTTCAGTAAATATTGGACCGGAGCCTGACAGCATTGACCCTGCAAACAACGAATCCGTTGACGGAGCAACCTTATTGGTTCATGGCTTTGAAGGATTAATGAAGCTTGATTCTAAAGGCGTACCAGTTCCAGGTATGGCTTCAGAATACAAAGTAAGTGATGACTTGCTGACTTATACCTTCACCCTTCGTGATGGTATTAAATGGAATGATGGCGAGGCGATTACCGCTGGACAGTTTATCTACTCCTGGCAAAGAGCGGTATCCCCGGATACAGCAGCACCTTATGGGTATATGTTTGACGTGGTCAAAGGTTACGAAGCAGCAGCTGGCGGAGACCTTGCAGCCCTTGGTGCTAAAGCCATCGACGACAAGACAATAGAAGTAACTCTCAATGCACCAACGCCATATTTCCTTGAATTATGCGCATTTCCAACTTACTCTCCTGTTAGAGAAGATATTGTAAAGGATAATCCGGCTTGGGCGACTGATCCAGCCACCTATATCGCTAACGGGCCTTACAAACTGATCACATGGGAGCATAATTCCTTTATGCTTTATGAAAAAAACCAGTATTATTATGATTTAGAGTCATTAGTGCCTGACCAAATTAAATTTGTATTAATGGAAGATGATAATGCAGTCCTCGCAGCCTTCCAGAATGGTGAGATTTCCTTTGCGGACACAATGCCTAATGATGAAATTGATGCCTATAAAGACAAACCTGAATTTAATAAAGCTGGACAATTAGGTACCTATTTCATCTGTTTCCAAACACAAAAAGCGCCTTTTGACAATGCAGACGTCAGAAAAGCCTTATCCCTTGTTATAGACCGTAACTTCATCTGCGAACAGATTGGCAAAGCTGGACAGATTCCTGCCGGCGCATTTGTACCAATCGGACTGACTGACATCGATCCTGCACAGCAGTTTAGAACTGTTGGCGGAGATTATTACTCAGTAGATCCTAAAGATTATGAAGCTAATGTTAAAGAAGCTCAGGATCTTCTTGCTAAAGCAGGATATCCTGGTGGAAAAGGTTTCCCAAAATTTGAATACATACTGAATGAAAGCACTGGACATCTCCAGATAGCAGAAGCTTTACAGAGTATGTGGAAAGAAAAATTAGGCATTGAAGCTACACTTGCACAGCAGGAGTGGAGCGTTTTCCTGAATACACGTCAGAACGGCGAATATCAGGTTGCACGTCATGGCTGGCTCGGTGATTACAATGATCCAATTTCCTTCATCGATATGTGGAGAACCGGCGGCGGAAATAACGACGCTAAATGGTCCAACGCAGAATATGATAAACTGGTTACCGACATAAAATCTACTGGTGACAGAACTGTAAGATACACCAAAATGCATGAAGCTGAGAGCATCCTTATGAATGAAATGCCAATAGCCCCAATCTACTACTATGTAGACATTTTCCTTAAGGATCCAGCAATGACAGGCTTCTACGCTTCACCGCTCGGCTACAAATATTTCATGTTTGCAGCAGTACCGGCCAAATAAAGTCAATAAGAAATACCGATAAGCGATGCTTAATGTAAGCAAAGCTTTATGACAACAAATCACAAAGAGAGCTTTATGAAGTACATATTTCATAAAGCTCTCTTGATATTTAGGTTCAATGCCAAACATTGAGGTATCAGTCCTATAGCACTGATGATTTTAGATGATCAGCTTTTAATATTAATTTCTAATTTTGAATTCGCAATGAACGACAGCTGTAATTTCTTTTTCCAGCGAGTAGGTATCATTCATGCCGTAATCCGAAACTTCATTGGAATACAGGGGAGTGATCTGTATAACGCCCATATCGGCATATTTGAGTCCTCCAAGGCTGCTCCCCGCATTTTCTGCAATCATTTCAGCTCTCTTTTTAGCATCCTTTGTTGCTTCTGCCAGCATGGTTACCTTGAGATCCGCAATCTTTGTATAAAGATATTGGGGTGAATTGGATTGGAACTGCACACCATCGTTGATCAGTTCGGTAGCATTTCGTGATATTTCTGTTATCTTGTCTATTTCCGTTGAACTGATCGTAACGGTCTGATCCAAATCGTAATAATCAATCTGGCTGGTATACTGACCATTTGGAAGAACCACGTAATTTGTCATAGTGTTGATTGAAGAGAATACTATTTTCTCTTCTGGAACACCTTGTTTGATCAGGTAGTTGTTAACCTTGATTTTACTGGCTTCCAGCTGCTTATAAGCGTCTAATAGAACGTTTGACTTTGCATTATAACTACCAGTCCACACTATAAGATCGGATGTAATTTGCTGTTTGGCTGAACCGGTGACAATAATACTGTTATTGCCACCCTTGACTGAGACGATGCTGTTTCCTACAATCAGGGATGAGGTAATAATACCAACCACGATGATTGAGGCCAAAATGCTGTTCGCCAATATTTTACCGCGAATTTCTGTCATAACTATTCCTCCTCATTATTTTAAGTTCTCAGGATTTAAACCTTCAAGCTCCGGCAAAACAAACAACCCGTCTTTGCGAATAAGGATGTCATCAAACCAGATTTCACCTCCGCCGTATTCAGGCCTTTGTATAAGAACTAAATCCCAATGGACGGAAGACTGATTGCCATTAGAAGCATCTTCATAGGATGAACCAGGCGTGAGATGAAAACTGCCGGCGATTTTTTCGTCGAAAAGCGTATCCTTCATAGGATCCAGAATATAGGGATTTACCCCTATTGCGAACTCCCCAAAATAGCGGGCGCTGTCATCGGTATCAAGTAGTTTGTTGATACGCTCATTATTATTCGCTGTTGCTTTGATAATTTTGCCGTCTTTGATTTCGAAAACGATATTCTCATAAGTAAAACCTTCCTCCACGGAGGGTGTATTGTAGGAGATTATGCCATTCATGGATTCTCTTACAGGCGCTGTATAAACTTCACCATCCGGAATATTGCACTCTCCATCGCATTTGATTACGCCAATTCCTTTTATGGAAAAAGTTAAATCGGTTCCCGGACTTAGAATATGAACTTTGTCGGTTTTTTCCATAAGTGCTTTTAAAGGATCCATAGCTTTAGACATTTTACCATAATCTAAATTACAGACATCGTAGTAGAAATCCTCAAAGCTTTCTAAACTAGTATTTGCCAGCTGCGCCATAGAGTCGTTCGGATATCTTAAAATGACCCACTTTGTCTTATCAACCCTATATTGCAGGACAGGTCTTAAGGTTTTGCCATAAAGTGTGATTTTGTCCGCAGAAACATCTGATAATTCTGAGATGTTATCCGTAGCACGAACAGCTATAAAAGCATCCATACCTTTCATTTGCATCAGCTCATAATCCCTTTGAAACTCGATTTGAGGCTCTTCGCAGTGCATGATCAGTTCTCTTGTCAGTGAGCTGTCTTTGATTTCCAGGTAAGGGAAGGCGCCACAGGCATAAATTTCTTTGATTATCTCTTTGATTAATGGTTTTGCCGCCGAACCATTCATTGAAACCAATACCTTCTCACCTTTTTTTATTCTACAGGAATAGTGAACTAAACCATCTGCTAATTTTTTTATTCTTGGATCCATTATTCTCCCTCTTTTCTGTATATAGAATTGATTGCTAATTACAAAGCTAATTATATCAAAAAACCATCCCAAGTGTAAATAGATGTATGCATTTTAGATATTATCCGACAAGCAGGGCTATCCGTTCTCATTGCAATTAAATTAAATATATGATTTAATAATTTAACATAATAAATATGCATTGAGAAATTTGAATAAGTTTAAATGTAAATTTATATGGAGGAAGTTTTAAACATGAACAGAAATAGAAACGTTTTAATTTTAATGGTAGTTTTTATATTTTTGCTGACATCCTGCGGGGTCAAGATTGCTTCACCAGGTGATGCTATCACTCCTCCGGATACACCTATGGAAAATACTTTGAGCAGCACAGAAATAATGAGTGGATATAGTGATTTAATAAGCAAAAGCAGTTCGCCTGGCGAGCTTATGAAATATATTGAAGACAATATTGGCAACTTGGGCAAGGAAGATGCAGACGCTGTTGTTTTAGGTTTAATTACTGTTCAAAAAACGCAATTAAAAATCTATCGGGATAAAATTTATTCACAGGAGATTGCCGAAGTAATCAGCCAATATTTATATGAGGATATTATTGCATTGAGAAATATTAAAGAAGAGGATATAAAAATTCTTTTAGAAAATGCGAAAAAAGACGGATACAAAGTTGTTGCCCCGGAAGGCATGTATGATTTTGAACTTGATTTTGCAACATTAAACGATAAGTTCTCTTCGTATAGCTCTGAAGAATTTGCAGCGTACCTTGAGATTATGTCGGATGAAAGCAAAGCGCACTATTTAATGGATGGCAGCTTAAGCATTACTCTTGATCAACTTGCTCATAGAATTATCAATACGGAAAATTTTGATATAAAGTTTACAAATAGTCAATTTCATCAGGAAATTGGACAGCTGTATATAAACTATTTAACTGCATATTTGATTGGGCTTAATAATACGCCGGCATTTTCTTATGAGGATAATACCTTAAAACCCGAAAATCTTGCTAATTTTAAGAGTACTATGACTCAATACAAAGGTTCAGAGTTATCGGGTATACTGGAAGAGTATATCAGCCTATTGGAAAAGAATGATAATAAGAAGACACAAGCTGTACTGGATTTTGTAACACAGTCAACAGTAAATCCATAATACTTATGCTTTTACGCTAAGAAAATTCTCTATTCAAAGATTAAAGTAGCCCTAAATTTCATCTGAGATTATGGCTATTTTTTTTTATACCATGAGTATAATGTTGTAGGTTTGTCAAACATATGTTACACCATCGACCAAGTAATCCATGAGGACAGTTAGCGGAGATTTCCAGCCAAGAGGCCTCATTGGGAAGCGGTTATACTTACGATTGTGTATGTAA
>JBBRXH010000022.1:0-13524 GCA_038248565.1 Peptostreptococcales bacterium
CCTAACCTCATTTTTATTAAAAAATGTCTGGTAGGTGCCATACAGGAATTCACCGCCTTTAGGCGGATAAGAATTCTTCAGTTGCGCACCTAACCTCATTTTTATTAAAAAATGTCTGGTAGGCGCCATACAGGAATTCACCGCCTTTAGGCGGATAAGAATTCTTCAGTTCGCTTTAAAGCTTATTATCCGCCTTTTCTATTTCATTTTCCTGAGTTTTATACTATGATATAAAAGATAAAACTTTGCTGTTGTATGGGAGGGAATCATGTATACGGCCCTTTATAGAAGCTTCAGGCCTGAGACCTTCGATGAACTGATCGGCCAGGCGCATATCGTCAAGATTCTTAAAAATCAGATCGGAGCAGGCCAAACCAGCCACGCTTATCTTTTCTGCGGGACCAGGGGGACGGGTAAGACCTCCACGGCCAGAATTCTGGCGAAGGGTGTCAACTGCCTGGCCGATATTCATGATAGACCTTGCGGTGTTTGCGAGAATTGCACCAGTATTCGCGATGGGAATTTTATGGATGTCATCGAAATCGATGCTGCCTCAAACAACGGGGTGGAAAACATCCGTGAACTTAGGGAAAGCGTAAAATATCCTCCCGCGGTTGGAAGATGCAAGGTTTATATCATAGATGAGGTCCATATGCTGTCCACCGGCGCTTTTAATGCGCTGCTTAAGACTCTGGAAGAACCTCCGGCCCATGTTCTCTTTATTCTCGCCACGACAGAGCCTCAAAAATTGCCAGCTACTATTTTATCCAGATGCCTTCGACTGGATTTTCATCGCATCCCCGAAAAAGAACTGATACAAAGCATGATGAAGATCTGTGAACAAATTGGAGTGGAAGCATCCGAGGGCGCACTGGCCCTTATAGCAGGAAACTCTGACGGATCTGTCAGAGACGGGCTGAGCATACTCGATCAGTGTACCTCCTCCGGCACTAAATCAATTACAAGAGATGATGTGATAGAGATTCTGGGTACGGCGGGGGAAGAAATTTTTATAGATATAACCCAGCTTATTGTCAGCGCTAAAACAGCGGAAGCGCTGGTACTTATAGACAGAATCATGGCAGATGGTAAAGATGTCAAACAGTTCATTAAGGATTGGATTTTTCATCTGCGCAATCTGATGATGTCCAAATATGTTAAGAACCTGGACGATGTCCTGAATATGTCCTGCGAGAATATTGAAAAAGTAAGGCTTCAGGGGGCAGAGGTGCCTATGGAATTTATCAGCTTCGGTATCTTGGAGTTGTCAAAAACCCTCGGGGAAGCTAAATGGTCAAGTCAGCCGAGGACTCTGCTGGAACTGGCCGCAGTAAGATTATCCTGCCCGGCCATGAGTCAGTCGACGGAGGCTTTGGCCGCAAGGATTGAGAACCTGGAGCGGGACTATGCAAAAGGAAATTTCCAAAGACAGGCACAAAACATAGAGCTGTTCAGTGAGGCAGATGAAAGTCATGATGAAGAGGCAGCTCAAACCGAATTGATTCAATTCCATGATGACAGTATGACAGCAGCGAAGCCCAAATATGATGGAGAAGTGGATAATGAAAACCTATGGCATAAGATTTTCGAGGATGCCGAGGCCCAAAAAAGCAGTTTCAATCTGATTCGCACCGGCACAAAACTTGCTGGCATCGATGAGCACACCTTTTATCTGGAAGCCAGCAGCGGAATGGCTAAAGAATATGCAGAGAAGAATAAGGCTGACCTGGAAAACCTCATGGAAAAACATTCCGGCCGAAAACTGCGCATGGACTGCAGGCAGGTTTTGGATAAGGGCGCTCAGAAAGAGAAGACAGCAGCCCAGCTGGCTGAGGAAACGGGAAAAAAATTTGGCATGACCATAGAGATCATCGACTAGCGGGCAAATCAAAATGATAAAAATAAATAATCATAATAACTATATAATCGGGCCGTGAATGGCCGGAAGAAGGAGCGGAAAATGGGAAAAGGAATGAGAGCCGGTAAAAAACCAAGCAGTGGCGGTGCAGGTGGAGGCGGACAGGCAGGCATGCAGAAGCAGATGCAGCAGATGCAAGCTATGCAAAGAAAAATGGAAGAACTCCAGGAGGAACTGGATAAAAAAGAAGTTGAAGCTACTGCAGGCGGCGGTGCTATTAGCGTTACCGTCAACGGTAAGAAAGAAATCATCGCCATTAAAATCAAGCCTGAAGTAGTGGATCCTTCCGACGTTGAGATGCTTCAGGATTTGGTTATGGTAGCTGCCAATGAAGCCTTGAGGCAAATGGAAGAGATTTCTCAAAGTGAAATGGGAAAACTCACGGGTGGTATGTCCATTCCGGGATTGGGTTAAATATACATGATAAAAAGTTATGCAAAACCTCTGTCGAGGCTGATCAATGAACTCTCCAAATTGCCGGGTATCGGGGGCAAGAGCGCTCAGCGCCTGGCCTTTCATATTTTGTCTATGGACGAGAAGGATGCTATAGGCATTGCGGATGCTATCGTAGATGCCAGGACTAATATGAAATATTGTTCCTTATGCGGCAACCTGACGGATACGGACCCCTGCAGGATCTGCGGTGATCCGGAGAGAGACCAAAGCGTCATTTGCGTTGTCGAAAGCCCCAGAGACGTCAACGCCATGGAAAGAGTCAGAGAATTCAACGGCCTTTACCATGTTCTTCACGGCGCCATATCCCCCATGGATGGTATAGGGCCTGAAGACATCAATCTCAGAGCCCTGATTATCAGGCTGCAGCAAAGCGATGTCCGTGAAATCATCATGGCGACCAACCCCAATATTGAAGGGGAGGCTACCGCCATGTATACCGCAAGACTGATCAAACCTTCCGGCATAAAAGTTACCAGAATAGCCCATGGCCTTCCTGTAGGCGGCGATTTGGAGTACGCTGATTAGGTAACTCTATCCAAGGCTATGGAAGGACGCAGAGAGATTTAACAAGTAAGCTGTCAATTATGAATTATCTTGCGCAATTGTTTCCAAAACCCCCCTATTTTGAATAATTAATTGAATATATATGAAAATGCCTTTAAAATAAAAACAACTAATACTAATCTGCATTTTTTTATAAAATCATACAGTTTTAAACGGTAAAATTATCACAAATAGGAGGGAAAATTAATGGAAGAAGTTTCGAAAGGCGCAAAAATGGACGCCGAAGGTGTGGGACTCAAACAATATGAATTAAAGACCCGCACAGTCGTATTTATGATTTTCTGCTTGTGTGCCGCTGGCGCATACGGCATTGAAGAAATGATCCCTGCCACCGGCCCGGGACTGGCGCTTGTCATGCTCATCGTACTTCCTTTTATATGGGGGATTCCACTTGGCCTTGTCGCATCAGAACTTGGTTCAGCCAGACCTCAGGAGGGCGGATACTACAAATGGGTTCAGGAAGCTTTGGGAGAATTCTGGGGATTTCAGGCTGGATGGTGGAGAACCATATCCATTTACATCGATAATACACTATATGTTATCCTTGCCGGCGGCTATTTAGCCGGTGAATTCGGTCTCGACGGCGTTGCGGAATTCGGCGTCAAAGCAGCAATCATCCTTATATTCACTTACATCAATATCAGAGGCGTCAGAGACGTCGGTATTGTTTCTACAGTCTTATCTATTTTAGTTATCTTTGCCTTTGCCATGGTGGCTTTTGTTGGATTTACCCACTGGAATCAGAATCCTTTCATCCCCTTTACAGCCAATGGCGAGATTATGGGTGTCAGCGGCATTCCTTTTTCCGAATGGGTTTCCTATATTGGATCCGGTATCGCTATCGGTATGTGGATGTACTCCGGATATGAGTCTATGTCAACAGTTGCCGGAGAGGTCTCCAATCCTCAGGTTATTCCAAAAGCAACCCTAATTACAATGCCACTGATCATGGCTGTCTATATCCTGCCAACCATGGCGGGACTTGCATCCATGGGTTTATGGGATCAATGGGGCACTTCAGGAGAATCAGTAGGGTACGCAGACGTTGTCGCCACTTTCTGGGGTCCGGCCTTTGGGCTGTTCTTCGTCATTGTGGCGGTACTTGCTCAATGTTCTATTTATAATACATATATTGCTTCCGGATCCAGAGGATTCTTTGCTCTGGCGGAAGATCACCTGGCACCGCCTATACTGGTCAAATGCGATAAAAAGCATGGCGTGCCCTATGTTGCGGTTCTATCTGTAGCCATCGTCAATCTTATACTCTGCAATTTCGCCTTTTCGGTCATTGTAGTCGTTGACGTATTCCTGCTGATATCTGCCTATATACTGATTTATATCTCTGCTATGATTTTGAGAAAAAGAATTCCTGATTCGGAAAGAAAGTTCAAAATTCCGGGAGGCTACGCCTTCCTTTGCCTGATCTGCATCGTGCCTATTTTCCTCGCCTTTATAGCCTTCTTTATCAATGGGACCGACTACTTTATTGGCGGCATGATCGGTATCACATCCGGCCCGATACTTTATTTTATCTGGAAAAAGATGTACGGCGGCCTGGCCAAAAAAGATGCGGCTAAGTATCCGGTCAATAAAAAAACCGGTTTGGCTGTAGGCGACCTAAAGAGAATGAGCTTTATGTTTATAGTCCTAGCAGTCATGGGCGTCATAGGATCCTTCTTCCTGCCTTGGTTTGAAGGCGGCTGGGGTAACGACTATTATTTTGAAACCTATGGCTTTGAAGGATTCCTGGATACTATGCTCGTCTGGATCCAATATGCAACCATCACCTGCGCCATTGTAGGGGTAGTGTTATTCCTGGTTGGAAACAAGGTTGATACCAAGAAAGTTTAAGTATCTTAAGATAGAAAGATATGCGCTAAATCTTCACTGAGATCAGAGCATATTGAAATTTAATAATGACTTGATCAAAGGCCGACTAAATGATCGGCCTTTGACTTTTTGGCACGTTAATTGCTTTAATATACTAAGATAGCTTTATTATATTAGCTTAGAGCATTTTTGTCGCATTTTCGATACGGTGCGTATCATTCGTATGACAATTCTGCGTATTTCAAATGGCTGCTTAAAACCTTGTTTTTTTCAGACAGATGAAATATAATAACCAATGGTCTATTTTAACTGATATTTTTAATTTTGCTTTGAATATGATCTCAAAATTCATCGTTCAAAGCCAATCAAAAGAAAAAGAGGAGGATTAAATTGAGCACATTATTTTTTCTAATCTTGTTTCCATTAGTGGTTGCTCTTGCTCTTTTGGTTCTCAAGACCGACATGACGAGAGGAATCCTGGTAAAAGCAGCTGCAGCAGTTATTGCAGCTGGTTCGATTTTTCTCGCCTGGCAGTACTTTGGCTCTAACGGCGAGTATTTTAAGTTTGAAGGCGAATATATGACCTATATTATGATGGGTCTTGAAATCGCCATCGCAATCTTTATATTCGTATTAGGCATAAAATACAAAAAGTACTTGGCTTCGGTTCTTGTGGCCATTCAGGCACCCATTATGGTCTGGTTCGAATTAAACATCGGACATACCATAGAAGTTCAAAGTGATGTCTTTATAGACAAATTTTCCATCATTATGGCCCTGATCATCGGCGTCATCGGCAGTCTGATCTGCGTTTATGCGCTGGGCTACATGAAAGACTTTCAGCATCACAATCACGACCAGAAGGACAGAAGACCCTTATTCTTCTTCCTGCTGTTCCTGTTTCTTTCTGCCATGTTCGGCATCGTTTTTTCCAACAACCTTGTATGGTTATACTTCTTTTGGGAAATCACGACGCTGTGTTCTTTCCTATTGATTGGGTTCACCAAAACAACAGAAGCGACAAACAACGCTTTCAGAGCTATCGTCATGAATCTTCTCGGCGGCTTTGGATTTGTTCTCGCCATAGTTTATATGGGGGTCAACTATCAGACCATCGAGCTGAACCAGCTTCTGGCTATAGGCCTTATGGGATACAGCGTTGTTATACCTGCTGCGCTTCTCGCTTTCGCAGGGATCACAAAAGCAGCACAGATGCCATTCTCAAGCTGGCTGCTTGGCGCTATGGTAGCGCCGACGCCGGTATCCGCATTGCTCCATTCTTCAACCATGGTTAAAGCCGGCGTGTATATCATCGTCAAGCTGGCACCGGTTCTTGGCATTAATCCGGCTGGGATCATGGTCATGATGGTAGGCGGGATAACCTTCCTGCTGGCTTCCTTCATAGCAATATCACAAAGCAATGCCAAACGCGTTCTTGCCTATTCTACAGTAGCAAACCTGGGACTGATCGTAGCCTGCGCCGGTATCGGCACAGCAGAGGCTGTCTGGGCAGCTATCATGCTTATCATATTCCATGCTGTAGCTAAATCTTTATTATTCCTTTGCGTCGGAACTGCAGAACACAACATCGGCAGCAGAGACATAGAGGATATGGATGGTCTCTTCAGCAGAATGCCCAGAATTGCCATTTTTATGGTGGTAGGTATCTGCGGCATGTTCCTCGCACCTTTCGGCATGCTGATCTCAAAATGGGCGGCTATGAAGGCCTTTGTCGATTCGGGCAATATTCTTCTGGTTATGTTCATCGTATTCGGCAGCGCAGCCACTTTATTCTTCTGGACCAAATGGCTGGGTAAAATCATGGCCATAATGGCAAGGCAGGACAACATCGAGAGCAAGGTTCACAGTGAAGAAATTATGGTACTGACTACACTGGCCACCTTAACAGTTCTGGTCTGCCTGCTGTTCCCGGTTGTATCGGCCTTCATGATCGTGCCTTATTTGGGGGCGGTCTTCGCTACGGTATCCGCTCTGGCCATATCCTCCGGCAATATGTATATCATGGCCGCCATGCTGGCACTTATAATCCTACTGATTATCATCGGCTATGGCAAAACCAATAAAAAAATCGTACCGATTTATATGGCCGGTGTTAACGCCGGAGATGACCTTTCCTATAACGGATCCATTGGTGCGACTGTTTCGGTCAGCCTTAGGAACTGGTACATGGAAAGCTATTTTGGAGAAAAGAAGATGAATATCATCGGAAATATATCCACTATCGTCATTATGGTCGGGATATTCTCATTATTACTGGGAGGTGTGCTGTAAATGGATAGATTAACTTACATTATCGTTGCGGTAGCAGCATATCTGATACTTGCTCCTCTTGCAGGCGGCCTACTGGCCGGTGTAGACAGAAGAATCACTGCCAGAATGCAGGGAAGATTCGGCCCGCCGATCCTTCAGCCTTTTTACGACGTGTTCAAGCTCTTCGAAAAGGAAGGCATTACAGTCAATAAGGTACAGGATTTCTATGTACAGTGCTTCCTGATCTTTATCGTCATCACCGGATGCTTCTTCTTTGCCGGAGGAGATTTGCTGCTGATCATATTTACATTGACCCTTGCCAGCATTTTCCTCATCGTTGCAGCTTTTTCGTCCAATTCTCCCTATGCCCAAATCGGTGCTGAAAGAGAATTGCTTCAGATCATGGCTTATGAGCCTATGGTTCTGATCACGGCCATTGGATTTTACCTGGTTTACGGCAGCTTCAACATCTCCGACATTGTTACCGGCGGCGGCCCTGCCATTGTATATCTTCCCGGTATCTTTATCGGGTTTGTGTACATCCTTACGATCAAATTCAGAAAATCACCTTTCGACCTGAGCATGTCACATCATGCCCATCAGGAACTGGTCAAAGGTATAACCACAGAGTTTTCCGGCAAAACCCTGGCACTGATTGAGATTGCCCATTGGTATGAGAACATCTTCCTTCTGGGATTTGTTTATCTCTTCTTTGCCTACAGTGCGCCTTGGAGCCCGATCCTGGCAGTTGTGATCTGCCTTGCGATCTATTTCCTTGAAATCTTTATCGACAATAATGAAGCCAGGGTCAAGTGGCAGGTTGCGATCAACACCTCATGGATCGCTGCAGCTACCCTTGGGTTTGCCAATATGTTGATACTGTATTTCATAGTATTTTAGAAGAGGTGTAAATGATGTCATATGTAACAAAATCTCCATGGATCATTCATTATGACGGATCCAGCTGCAATGGCTGCGATATAGAAGTGCTTGCCTGCCTTACACCGATGTACGATGTAGAGAGATTCGGAATCATCAACACCGGAAATCCAAAGCATGCGGATATTTTTCTGCTGACAGGCTCCGTTAACGAACAGAATATACCAGTTATCAAACAGATTTATGAACAAATGCCTGAACCCAAGGTCGTGGTTGCCATCGGCATCTGCGCCACATCAGGCGGAATATTTGCAGAATGCTACAATGTTCAAGGCGGTTCGGATAAAGTCGTTCCCGTAGATGTCTACGTGCCCGGCTGCGCAGCAAGACCTGAATCCATCATTGATGGTGTAGTAAAAGGGCTTGGCGTCCTGGCTGAAAAGCGTGCCGCCATGGTCAGAAAGTAGGAGGCAGAGATGTACGAAAACAGCATTATCGGCATTGAGCCTGCCGATCTTATGGAAAAGGCTCAAAAATTAAAGGATGAAGGCTACAGAATCGTTCAGATCTGTGCCAATAAGGTCAACGGTTTTGAACTCAGCTACAGCTTTGATAAGGACCATAACCTGACAACCCTGAGAATGACCATCCCCGAAGAACAGGAAGTTATGAGCATCAGCCATATTTTCTTCCCAGCCTTCCTTTATGAAAATGAAATGAAGGATTTATTCGGCATTAAAATTACAAATATAGTCTTGGATTTCAATGGCAATCTGTACAAATTAGCAGAAAAAACGCCTTGGAATCCACAGAATTAAGAAAGGAAGGTAGATTATGGGTAAAAGAACTATTATTCCTTTCGGACCGCAGCATCCAGTTCTTCCTGAGCCGATCCATCTGGACCTGGTTATGGAGGATGAAGTGGTGGTTGAAGCAATTCCTTCCATCGGATTCATTCACAGAGGGCTGGAAAAGCTTGTCGAAATTAAGGAATTTACAGAATATGTTTATGTGGCAGAGCGAATCTGCGGTATCTGCAGCTTTATGCACGGCATGGGTTATTGCCAGTCCGTTGAACGCGGCATGGAATTAGCCATTCCCAGAAGAGCAGAATATCTGAGAACCATTTGGGCAGAACTGTCAAGAATACACAGCCATTTGCTGTGGCTTGGCCTTCTTGCTGATGCTTTTGGATTTGAAAGTCTGTTTATGCACTCATGGAGACTCAGAGAAAAGATTCTCGATATCTTTGAAGCGACCACCGGCGGCCGGGTTATTTTCTCCGTCTGCAAAATCGGCGGCGTTAGAAGAGATGTCAGCAATGAGACCCTTCAGTCCATCCTCAAAACCCTGTTAGACATGGAAGCCGAAGTGAAAGAGCTTACCGATGTATTTATCAATGACTATACCGTTAAAAACAGATCTGTTGGTGTCGGCGTGATGACCAAACAGGAAGCACATGATCTTGGTGCTGTAGGCCCAATGGGCAGAGCCAGCGGACTGATACAGGACATGAGACTTCTCGGTTATGCAGCCTATAATGACCTTGACTTTGCCCCTATCGTAGAAACCACCGGGGACAGCTATGCCAGAACCGTGGTGCGCATCAGGGAAATATTCCAGTCTGTGGATTTGATCAAACAGGCTATTGCCAAGATTCCGGATGGAGAAGTGGCCGTACCCGTCAAAGATGTACCAAGAGCCGAGAACTTTGAAAGGCTTGAACAGCCGCGCGGAGAGGTTATATACTACACCAAGGGAATTGGAACTAAATTTTTGGAGCGTGTCAGAGTCAGGACACCGACTTTTGCCAATATTCCACCACTGCTGCACTGCCTCAAGGGATGCGATCTTGCAGATGTTCCTGTTATTATACTCACAATTGACCCTTGTATCAGTTGTACAGAAAGGTAGGCGGAGACGATGGGATTATTTAGTATCGGAAAAATGATCATGAGAAGCCTGTTCAATAAACCGGCTACGCTTATGTACCCGGTGATTCCCAGAATATATGGGGAAATCACCAGAGGCCATATCAATGTGGATATTGAAGCCTGCGTCCTTTGCGGGATCTGCAGCAAAAAATGTCCTACCCACGCGATTCTTGTTGACCGCAAAAAGAAGGAATGGAGCATCAGCAGACTTCAGTGCATTCAGTGCAACTGCTGTGTGGAATACTGCCCCGTGAAATGCCTATCCATGGCCAACACCTATACGCCGCCTTCTACGGATAAAGTCAGAGATGCCTTTGCTCAGGCTTCGGCAGTACCTGCCAAACCGGCAGCGCCGGCGCCAGTTGTTGAACCGGTCGTTGAACCGGCTGCTGAACCGCTCGCATAAGACATTCCCGACAATAATTTAGCTGAAACAGATTTAAATCAAGGCCTGCAGGATTTATAGAAACGCCTGCAGGCCTTACTAAATGATACTATTGAATGGCGCTTAGAGGCTAGATAACTAGCTTCATCAAATTGGAGAACTGTATGCACGAATTTCCCATTACCCAGCAAATTATAAAAATAGCTGAAAAGCATGCCATCGAAGCAGGCGCAGCAAGGGTTATTAAAGTTAAGCTGGTGGTCGGCGACTATTCCGGCTTTATAGGGGATTCCATCCAGATGTACTTCTCGGTAATTTCTGAGGGGACCCTGTGTGAAAACGCGATCATCGAGATTCAAAGGGTAAAGCCGAAATTAAAATGCGAAGTCTGCGGCGAACTGTTTGAACGTGTGCTCTTTTCTTTCGCCTGCCCAAAATGCGGGAGCGCTGGACTTCCCACGGAAATCGGCAAAGAGTTTTATGTAGATACCATCGAAGTAGAGCAATAAATATCAATATAGGAGGTGCAGGGAATGCATGATGTTTTAAAAGTCAGTGTAATGGAAAATATTCACGGAGAGAATGACCATATCGCAGAGCATGTCAATGAAGATATGACCGAAATGGGCATTTTGGCCATCAATGTCATGGGTGCGCCGGGAATCGGCAAAACGACTACCCTTAAACAGATCATCAAAAATCTGAAGGGTTTAAAAGCCTATGTCATAGAAGGGGATATCGAATCGGATATCGATACTGTAGATCTCAGAAAGATGGGCATTGAAACATTTCAGATCAATACCTTTGGCGCCTGCCATCTGGATGCTCCCCTAATACACAATGCGGTGAGAAACATTCACTTCCACGACAAGGGAGTGCTTTTTATAGAAAACATCGGAAATCTGGTCTGCCCGGCTGAGTTTTCTATCGGGGAGCATTTGAAGATGCTGATCGTTTCCGTGACTGACGGCAGCGATAAACCCTATAAATACCCGCTGGCATTTCAAAAGGCGGATATCATCCTATTAAACAAGATAGATCTGGAGCCCTATGTGGATTTTGACGAAGCCTTCTTTATGGCTGGTGTCAGAGGCCAGAATAAAGCAGTTCCGGTTTTTAAAGTATCGGGGAAAACAGGGGAAGGTTATGATCGGGTAGCGAAATGGATAGAAGAAAAAGCAACGCAATAGGCAGAACACTAAGTACAAAACGTATCAGGATATGGGGAATCGTTCAAGGGGTTGGCTTTAGACCCTTCGTGGCCAAAATGGCAGATTCTCTGGCCATGAAAGGATGCGTCCGCAATTTGGGAGGCTTAGTTGAAATCGTCCTTACAGATTATTCGGATGCCATAGAAAACTTTATACAAGTCCTTAAAGAGGGAAAACCCCTACCAGCGGAAATAGTTCATATCAGCATTGAAGACTTGCCGCTCCAGCACTATGAAAGTTTTACCATACTTGCCAGCAGTGAAGGAGAAGACGAAGCAGCGATGATCCCTGCGGATATTGCCATCTGCCCGGACTGCCTAAGAGAGATGCAGGACCCATTAAACCCCCGATACAGGCATCCTTTTATCAGTTGCATGGCCTGCGGACCCCGTTATACCATAATCGACAGAATCCCCTATGACAGAGAGAATACGGCTATGATCGATTTTTCCATGTGCAGCTTCTGCCGGTGCGAATATGAAGACCTAAGAAGCAGGAGATTTCACGCCCAAACCATCTCGTGCCATGACTGTGGTCCCTATAATAAAACTGATAGTGATCTGATCGGTCAGACGGTGGAGGCTCTAGGGCATATTACAGACAATGAATCGGGCCTTGCTTATGCCATAAAGATGTTAAAAACCGGTGGAGTTATAGCGGCAAAGGGCATTGGCGGATACAACTATATGTGCAGCCCATTTAATGATGAGACCGTCAGGGCTTTACGACAGCTGAAAAGCCGTGAAGAGAAGCCTTTCGCCGTCATGTTTCACGATATAGACCAAATAAGGGGTTATTGCAAGGTTGGCCGGGAAGAAGAACAGCTGCTTTTGTCGAGAGCAAGGCCTATCGTGCTGCTCCTGAGAACCAGCCCTGGGATCAGTGATGAGGTCACAAGGACCAGCAGATTCATCGGCGCTTTTTTACCCAGCACGGGACTTCAATATCAGCTGATATCAGCCTGCGGCCCCCTAATCTCAACCAGCGCCAACAGATCAGAAGCGCCCATCATCAAAGATGATGCGGAAATGTGCCTTGAGTTAGCAGGGGTCAAAGCGACAACGTCAACTATGCTTTACAATGACCGAGCTATACGTCTCAGGCTTGATGATTCCGTTGTCAGAGTCATAGACGGAAAGCCCCAGATGATTAGAAGATCCAAGGGCTACGCACCTGTTCCCCTGCTTCTGCAGGTGGAGGGTATAGACAAATCTGATATGATCCTCGCTGCAGGCGGCCAATTAAAATCCGCCTTTTGCCTGACCAAGGGGAATTTTGCCTATGTCAGCCAATACCTTGGCGATCTGGATCAGCAGGATGGCTGCAGCCTTTATGATGAAGCTATTGTGAGAATGAAGAACTTGTTTGGCATTGAACCGGGGATCGTGGTTTGCGATTTGCATCCCCTTTATTATACGACCAAGTATGCAGAAAATTATTTTGCTGGGATTCATGCAAATTCTGATAATCAAAATGGCGCTGAAATCCTACGGGTGCAGCACCACCATGCCCATGTGGCATCAGTGATGGCTGAGCACGATCTTAAAGGTGCAGTGCTGGGCGTCAGCTTCGATGGTACTGGTTATGGGCCGGATGGCGCCGTTTGGGGTGGGGAGTTTTTGATCTGCGGGGGCGAGGACTACCAGCGTGCAGCCCATCTCGACTATATCAGGATGATTGGGGGAGACGCCTCCATGAAGGAAGGCTGGAAGTCAGCCATGTGCTTTACCCATGCCTTTAATATGGATTGGCCAAAGTCAGATGAGCGATATACCCTGATCAAAGCCGGGATCGATCACAACATCAATACCATCGAAAGCTCCAGTATGGGAAGACTCTTTGACGCTATGGCGGCATTTCTGGGTATTCATGAAAACAACCGGTACGAGGGCGAATGTGCCATCATGCTTGAAAATGCTGCAGCCGAGGCACTTGAGGCCGGGATGGCGCCGCTGCCAATGACTTTTGATATAACCCATCAGCTTGGTATTTCAGCTGAATCTATCTTTAAGGCTGCGCTTGAGGGTATGAACGACGGCACCCATCGGCAGGCAATTGCTTTAGGCCCCGGGCGGC
>JBBRXH010000023.1:0-13421 GCA_038248565.1 Peptostreptococcales bacterium
AGGATGATCTGGACGTTGAACTCCCGGATTACAGGAATCTTGATAAAGTTCTGATCGAATTGTTTTTACTCGATCCGGAGCAGTGTGCGGCCTGCACCTACATGTTAAACAGCGTCGTTGATGTCTATGATGAGATAAAAGACATCGCGGAGTATAAGGTTTATAAATATACGATCAGGGAAGATATCGCCAGAACCAAAAAAATGAAGCTGACCAATTTGCCGACAATGTGCATCAACGGAGAAATCAAATGGGTTTCCATTATTCCGGATAAAGAGGAACTCATCGGCGAAATCAGAAAATATGCGGCAAAATAGGTAAAAGACCTTTCAAATTCAATAGTTTTAAGGTATAACACAAAGTTTTATACATCTTTGTATAAAGCTTGATAATTAGTTGGCAAAGTGGTATTATTTTATCATAGTATTCAATGAAGTTAAAAAAGCCACTAAGCTGACTTTCTTGAAGGAGGATTAAATGAATAAAGAACAGATTTTTCGCGCTGCCCATGAATCGATTATGGAGTGCGACGAAGATAAGGCGCTTTCTGCCATTAGAGAGGCCAAGGAGCAAGGGCTCGACCTTGTAGAACTTCTTGGTATGGGTTTCGGTTCTGGAATCAGAGAACTTGGAGATCTTTTCGGCAGAGGCGAAATTTTTCTGCCCGAACTGATTTATTCAACAGAAGTGATGAAAAGAGCTACGGAAGAAATCGAAGCCAATATTGAATTCAGCGATATGCCAAAAAAAGGCAAAATGGTCATCGGAACTGTTGCAGGGGACGTTCATGACATTGGTAAGGGAATCGTCGCCTCACTTGTCAAGAGCAATGGCATCGAAGTATTCGATCTGGGCAGGGAAGTACCGGCACAGACTTTCATCGACAAGGCGGAGGAATACGGAGCTGACTTTATAGGCAGCAGCGCACTTCTCACAACAACCATGACCGAACAGAAAAAAATAGAAGATCTCCTGCGTCAGCAGGGACTCAGAGATAAATACAAGACCATGGTCGGCGGCGCTCCAGTTACAAAACGTTGGGCGGAAAAAATCGGTGCAGATGCCTACTGCGAAGATGCGGCGGATTCCGTACGCATGGTTTTGGAATGGGTAGACGCAAAATAGACGACAATGTAATCTAATGGAAGGAAGTAGTATTAATGGAAAAAGATAAAAAGTTTTTCACCCGTATGGGTGATGGCTCTGTAGTTTATATGACCGAAGAAGAAATCAAAGCTGATATCAGAGACGGCGTAGCAGATGCAGCCAGCAGAGGCAAGATACCGCCGCTTTCCGATGAGGAAATGCTGCATATATACCAGATCGTCACGATGCCCGGCAATGTCGTCGGCGTTGAGCACGGTAATGAAATCGTATCAACCAATGACTCGGGATCCGACAAAGTCGGTGCCAAGTGCGGCGTTCCGGTAGAACGTACCACTCAGGCGGTTATTCATGAACGCGTTTTAGGCTGCGACTCAGTGGATATAGGTTTTCGGGATTATAATTATAAAACAGCTAAAGGTGTCGTGGAGCATGAGGCTTTTGCCGTCAGAGGTGCCCTCAATATCACAAGCATGCCGATTTTTTATGGAGCCATGACGAATCTTGGGTTTTATACCAAACCGGACGGACCCGTGGACAACTGGGCTGAACTCCTGCCTCAAGGCAGAATAGCAGAGGCTCTTGCGGCTCAGGAAGAAGCAGTGGAGCATGCGGTCAAAGACGTCGTCTATGTTGCAGAGCAGATGCACAAAGTCGGTGCTGATGCAATGAACCTGGACACCTCCGGAGCAGCCGGCGACGCGGATTTTTTAGCGGCACTTAAAGCAACAGAAATAATTACCCAAAAGTTCCCCGGACTGGCCGTCGAAATAGGCATGGCCGGAGAATTCGTTCTCGGCATGCATGGCAAGCTGACCTACGATGGCGTGAGACTGGCGGGATTATATCCCCACAAGCAGGTTAAACTTGTAGAGAAGGCAGGGGCTTCTATCTTTGGCGCCGTCGTCAATACAAACTGTAATATGACCTTCCCCTGGAACATTGCCAGAGTCTGTACCTTTATCAAGGCGACGGTCGAAGCAGCGGATATTCCGGTACATGCCAATGTGGGCATGGGCGTCTGCGGCATTCCAATGTGTGAGATATTGCCCAGCGATGTCGTTTCCAGGGCAGATAAGTGCATGGTGGAAATCTGCAAAATAGACGGGTTCTAGCTAGGCGTGGGGGATCCCCTTGGTACAGAAGCGACTCACGCAATTGCTGCAGGAATGGGCGGAATACGTACAGCCGGAGATCTGGTTTTACGCATGCAGCTCACTCATAAGATGAAAATCAATGAGGCAAAAAAGTATGTAGCAGAGAAATTGGGCGTTTCAGTGATTGAGCTTGCCGATGTCGTGAGAATGACAGAAGTGAGAGAAGATTTGGGAATCGGTATCCAGGAGCCTTTTAACGGCGCTAACGTAGGTATGGAAGCGAAGTTTAGGATCTCCGAAATATTAGGCCAAAAAATCAACTCAGTCGAGCGTTTCAAAGAGAGAGCCGGACTCAAATAAAACCGGCCCTTGATATAGAGGGAGCCGGACTCTCATAAAACCGGCCCTTGACATTGTGACCTTCTGCTCCAATGTGAATTGGAGTGTAGTCATATCATAATTTTTAACGATTAAAAGAGGAAGAAGGTGAAAAAAACTCAGTTATCCGATAATTTGGAATAAATTATAGTTTAATTTAGTAAGGAGTGGTTTTAAAATGAGCAATGTACAAGAGAAAGACAACACCAAGCTGCATCGCGGAATAAAATCAAGACAGCTCAGCATGATTGCCATCGGGGGAGCAATAGGTACAGGCCTATGGTTTGCCAGCGGAGGCGCTATATCATCAGCTGGACCGGGCGGTGCTTTATTCGCATTCAGTTTAATGGGCATTATCGTATTTTTTATGATGTCATCCCTTGGAGAAATGGCAACTCAGCTTCCACTGGTTGGATCCTTTGAAGCTTATGCCAACAGGTTTATCGACCCTGCCTTCGGCTTTGCTGTAGGCTGGAACTACTGGTTCTCATTGGCCATCACAGTTGCTGCAGAATTTGTAGCCGCTGGTCTCATTGTAAAATTCTGGCTGCCGGATATGCCGGTAACCATCGTTGCAATGATTTCATTTGTAATTTTAATGATTTTAAATTTAATCTCCACCAAGTCTTTTGCAGAAGCTGAGTATTGGTTTGCGGGTATTAAAGTTGTTACCGTCATCATCTTCCTGGTCGTCGGTTTCCTGATGATCGTTGGAATCATGGGCGGACACAGCGTTGGATTCCAGAACTGGACTCTTGATGGCGGAGAGGCAGGTAAGGCACCGTTTGTTGGTGGATTTGCCGCTATGATGTCGGTCTTCCTGATTGCAGGCTTCTCGTTCCAAGGAACAGAAATCGTTGGTCTGGCTGCTGCTGAAACTTCAGACCCGGCTAAGAACGTTCCTAAAGCTATCAAAAGCGTATTTTGGAGAATTTTATTATTCTATATAGGTTCCATCTTTGTTGTTGGTACCCTGATCCCGTTCACAAGTCCTGATATCCTTGGCGGAGGCGTCGGAAACGTAGCAGCTTCTCCAATGACATTAGTATTTAAGAATGCAGGATTTGCTGCAGCTGCTTCTGTTATGAATGCAGTTATTCTGACATCAGTACTTTCCTGCGGTAACTCAGGACTTTATACTGCATCCAGAATGCTTCATGCCATGGCACTCAGAGGCAATGCACCAAGGTTCTTCTCAAAAGTAGCTAAAAATGGTGTTCCGGTTGCTGCAGTATGGGCAACAGGACTGATTGCATCACTTTCTTTCTTCGCATCATTAATCGGCGAAGGAAAAATCTATGCCATATTCTACAATGCTTCCGGTATTTCCGGTTTCATCATCTGGCTTGGCATTGCAATCTGCCATTACAGATTCAGAAGAGCTTGGGTTGCCCAGGGAAATAAGATTGAAGATTTGAAATATCAATCCAAATTCTACCCGTTTGGACCAATATTTGCCATGATTACGATTACCATCGTTATTTTCGGGGCAAACATCTGGGTATTCCAGGCCGGCAACTTCACCTGGTTTGACTTTATTACAAACTACATGCTGATTCCTTTGACACCAATTCTTTATTTTGTCTATAAATACATGAAAAAGACAAAGATTGTTCCACTTATGGAATGCGATTTCACGATGCCAAAAGAAACAGTTGAAGACGATGTGGACAGACCTGACCTTGCAAAATAAATAATTTATAGAGACCGATTCTATAAGGACTACAGAACGGATAGCAGATTTCTGATCTGCTATCCGTTGTTCTTAATAAACAGGAGAAGATATGACAGAGCTGATACTATTGACGGGATTTCTCGGTTCGGGAAAAACGACGCTGATGCGCGCAATACTTGATGCCTACAAAGAAAAAAAAGTGGGCGTAATCGTCAACGAATTTGGTCAGCTTTCCATCGATGGGGCCCTGATCAGAAGAGATGGCGTAGCACTGTATGAGCTGACCAATGGTTCGATTTTCTGTGCCTGTATCAAGGATAATTTTCTTGCCAGCCTAATAGAAATGTCCAAGAAAGACCTGGAGTATATTTTCATAGAGGCTTCCGGGTTAGCGGATCCGGCTAATATGGGCCAAATTCTAAAGACTATTGCGTCAAAAACAAGTAAGCCTTATCATTATTTGGGTGCGGTGTGCATCGTAGATGCAGAAAACTTTTTAGATCTTTATGACTTACTGCCCGCACTGCATAATCAGGTTATCTATGCAGGAGCCATTATCATCAACAAATCTGACTTGGCAGATTCGGCTGCAATCGTAGCTGTTTTTAATAAACTTACAGAAATTAACCCCGCGGCATCCATTCATATAACTTCCTACTGTACATTAAATATTAAAGAGATCATGGCCGCCCTCCATCCAACCTCTTTTGAAGCGCAGGACAGCACCAACACCTTCGAATCCAGACCTAAGACCTTCACCTTGACTTCGGATCAGATTCTGTCCAGGCTGGATCTTGAACATTTTCTGGGAGAAATCGCGGAAGACACATATCGGATAAAAGGGTTCGCTTTAACAGATAAGGGGGCTGTTGAAATCAGCTGTGTTAAGGAACATCTTAGTATCAGTCCCTGGCCGGAGAAGATAGCACGTTCGGAAATCGTTGTCATATCAGCCGTGGGGATCAAACTTCTCAGTACTATTACAAAGGCCTTGGATAAACATCTGCGTGGCAAGCTTCATCTATAAAAAATAATTGAATCCATAGGATAAATAATCAAGAATCTGATGCAATATTAAATCCATAAGATAAAATAATTAAGAAATCGGGATAAAATCATAATGGAAAATCAGAGTATAACATTTGACCAAGAGCAGGCAGACGCTATAGCCGAAGGCTATTTTACTGCTATGTGCGGTTTTAACAGGCCAGGCGAAAAATTCAAGGCTATGCTTCTTGATGGATTGTCGCTTAGGGATCAACTGGCTGGAAGTTTTCAAATCAAGGCTATAATTTCGTCTTTCGGCCCGGATGCAATCAGAGAGAAAGACTTTAAAATAAATAATCTAAAATTTGAGTGTACTGCTTTAGAGCAAATCGATAAAACCGGCGTGACAAAAATCTTTGCCTATATACTGACTATCGGGAATATGAAATTTGATAGCGATTCGGTTCTTCAGATGTTTTATGCAGATACCTGGGGGACAGCCTATGTGGATGCGGGCAGAGATCTGCTCCGAGAATGGATATCCCAGGAGGAGCTCTATGTTTCCGACTCCTTTGGCCCCGGTTATTATGGTATGGAGATGAGCCAGCTGGAGCATTTTTTTAAATTGCTGAAAGCCGAAAATATCGATGTCAAATTGAATGGCAGTACGATGATGGTTCCGCTGAAATCCTGCGCCGGCTTTTTTATAGCCATGAAAGCCCCGGGGTTATTGCCGGGAGAAGACTGCAAATCCTGCCTCTCGGAGGCGAAAGGCTGTAATTTCTGCCAAAAACGTAATAAAGAAACCTTCAGGGCCGATTTGGACAAGAAAGGATCGTTATAAATGCAAGTGATATTTTTACCCACAAATCAGAAACAGGAGACCGAAAGTGGAGAAAATCTGCTGGATGTGGCTTTAAGAGCCGGTCTGATGCCGGATGTCAGCTGTGGCGGGCGTGGCACCTGCGGCAAGTGTAAAGTCAGGATTCTAAAAGGTAAGTGCAAGGCTCCGGATAGCGCTGAGAGAGAGGTTTTATCTGCCAGTGAGCTTAGTCTTGGGTTTCGTTTGGCCTGCAGACTTTCTGTAGAAGATTCTCTTTTAGTCTATGTCCCAAAGACCGCCATGATTCAGTCAGGCAAGACAAAGCTACAGTCTTTACCGGCAGATTTTAATAAGGAAATCTCTATTGCCAAATATTATGTGAGGGTGCAGGCTGCTACGCTTGATAACCAGAAGAGCGACATGGACAGGATATTAATAGCACTGTCGCGGGAAAGTGCCGGTATAAACCCAGGTGAGCCTGCGAGCCTAAGTTTGGGTGAGCGCTACAGGCTAAAATCGGAATTGCTCAGTCAGATTCCAGGGGTTTTAGCTGAGGGCACAGATGGGATAACCCTGACGACAAGGAATCAGGACATTATTGCCCTTGAAACCGGTGATACAAGAGCTGACAGCTACGGCATCGCCTTTGATATCGGTACGACAACGGTTGTAGGCATGCTGTGGGATTTAAATAACGGTGTCATGATGGGTGCCTTCGCAAAAACCAATCCGCAAAATGCATATGGGGCTGATGTGATTTCACGCATACAGGCTGCTTCAGGAAATCCTGAAGCCTTAAACGTTATGCAGACTAAAATAAGGGACTGTCTGAACGAAATCATCAGCGACTTTAAGAGAACCTTTGCTATCAGCAGCCGACATATTTATGAGGTTACGGTTGTATGCAATACCACTATGAGCCATCTTTTTCTGGGGATTGATCCTTCTTCACTGGCACATTCGCCCTTTGTTCCGGTATTCTGTGCGGCATGGGATTTTTCAGGTCAGGCGTTAAAACTGGATATCAGTGAGCTTGCCAACGTACACCTCCTGCCTAATATTGCCGGTCATGTGGGCTCGGATATTGTAGGGGTGCTTTTAGCTACAGGGATTATACGAAAAAAAGGTCTTCATCTGGCCATCGACATCGGAACTAATGGCGAAATAGTCCTGGCGAAAGATGGGCACGTTCTTGTTTGCTCAACAGCAGCAGGACCAGCCTTCGAAGGCGCCCATATAAAGTGCGGCATGAGAGCCTCCGGGGGTGCCATTGAAAGGGTTTCCATCGAACATGGAGAAGTACATCTGGAAATAATAGAAGACCAAAAGCCAACAGGTATTTGCGGCTCGGGGCTTATCGATGCAGTGGCACAGCTTCTTGACGCTGGTCTGATTGATCAGACGGGCAGACTTATGGACCAAGCCGGAGCTTTAAAAAATAATCAGCCTCAAAGCCTAGCCGGGCGTCTGCGAGATGGAGAAAAAGGCAGAGAATTTGTCCTTTACGTAGGGAAAGACTCAGAGGATATCGTCATAACCCAAAAGGACATCCGCGAGGTACAGCTTGCAAAAGGGGCTATCGCCAGCGGCATCGTCATCATGCTTGGTATACTTGGGGCTAAGACTGCGGAACTGGAGTCCATAAGTCTGGCAGGTGCATTCGGCAATTATATCAGAAAAGAAAGCGCTTTGAGGATTGGACTGTTTCCGGATATGCCTATGGATAAAATTCTCTCTGTAGGCAACGCAGCGGGGACGGGAGCCTGTATGGCCCTATTATCCATGACGGAGCGCCTTATAGCCAGCCAGGAAGCCTTGCAGGCCATCCACATTGAACTGGCGGGATGCCAGGATTTTCAGACGGAGTTTATTAACGCCATGAGTTTCCCAAAGAGCGGGGGCGATAAGATTGAATGAGAAACTGACCGTGACCCAAAGGCAGCGTCTGGTGGAGCTTAACGCGCCGGAGGATCAGCTGGATAATGATTTCGAAAGCAAAGAGGATCGGGATAAATTTTTTAAGGGAAAAGAAGCTGAACTTTCAAAAGCCAACAGAGAAAAAATTCTTCGGCTGGTGGATAACCTGCACCGTCCTCTCGTGTATTCCATCGAAAGCGATTTAATCTCATGGCTGACTGGGCAGGAAGGCTTTACCCAGGTTTTCACGCCGATCATCATTTCCGAAAAAGCGCTGGCTAAAATGACTATTACGAAAGAGCATGCCTTGACTAATCAGGTCTTTTGGCTCGACGGTAAAAAATGCCTGAGGCCCATGCTGGCGCCTAACTTATATGAACTGATGAGAGATATGCATAAGGTTCTAAAGCAACCGGTGAAAATATTTGAGTCGGGACCCTGCTTTCGCAAAGAGACCCAAGGGGCTCAGCATATGAATGAATTTACAATGCTGAATCTGGTTGAACTGGCCGCAACACCAGAAGGCAGTCAGATGGAAAGACTCAGGCAGATTGCCCATGACGCAATGAAAGCCATCGGCCTTGAGGATTACGAGCTGGAAATCACCAGTTCCGAGGTTTATGGCGAGACCCTGGATATCGTATCAGGAGGAATAGAATTGGCATCCGGTGCCTTTGGCCCTCATCCCCTTGACGCTAAATGGGGAATTTTCGACACCTGGGTCGGTATGGGCTTTGGCCTTGAACGCCTGGCGATGGCTAAAGCTGGCTATCAGAATATTAAAAGAGTAGGCAGAAGCCTCAGCTATCTGGATGGGGCCAGACTGAATATATAGATCAAAGTATCAGAAAGGAGCTCAAATGACCAGACTGATTGAAGAGTGGATAAAAACTATAGGATCCTCCATAAGGGACTATGAATTTGATTTGATGAAAAAGACCGGCCTTAGCTTAGTGGCGCTGGCTGCGGCTGCCGGGGAAATGCCGGAAGAAAGAATAAGAAATGCCGCTGCAAACATTAAAGTCGGTGTAATCCCCTTCACCAGCGGACAAGGCATCATCGGTTCCTTTTCCGAATCTGTGGCTGCAGTCTGTGAAGGCATGGGATTTCAGTGTTTTATTGCTGAAGGTACCGATGTGGATGGCATTTATAAAGCCCGCCAAAATGGCGCAGAGATTCTTTTTATGGCAGATGATGACAGATTCATCGCGCTGAACCTAAAAACCGGAAATTTGGCCGAAAATAACCAGGCTACAGTTAAGGGATTTTTGGCTGCACTGGGGTCTGCCGCTGGTGGTCTAAAGGATAAAGAAGTACTGGTCATAGGGTGCGGCCCTGTTGGGCGCGAAGCATTGCAATTACTCAGAGTTCAGCAGGCTAATCCGGTTGCCTATGATAAAAATCCCTTTATTCTGAGCAAAGTGGCAGCTCAAGGCTACGACACCATAACCCACTCAAGCCAGATCGCCGCTTATCCCCTGGTATTTGATGCCAGTTCGGAAGGCAGCTGGCTAAAAAAGAGCATGCTGCATCCAGAGCTCATCATGGCTGCGCCGGGGGTGCCTTTATCCCTGGATCAGGAAGCCTTTGAGATTTATAAGGACCATCTTATTCACGATTATCTGCCGATTGGCGTTGCCACTATGCTGGCGCTGGTTTGTAAGTAATACTAACATGGGGGGCTGATCGAATTGATCGCAGAGACTCTAAATCTCTGCAGCTGAGTGTGACTCTCAGGCTCCCCGCCAACTATGAGGTAAAAGAATGACAAACACCATAAATATAATTATCAATAAGGCTTTAGAAGGGAAAATTCTCAAAGAGCAAGAAATTGCAGTGCTTCTGGCTATCGATGATGCCCAGAGTCTGGAATCCCTTTTTTCTGCAGCCAGAGCCGTGAGAACTGGTGTAACGGGCAATAAAGTATTCCTTTATGGATTCGTTTATTTTACGACCTGGTGCAGAAACGACTGCAATTTCTGCTATTTCAGAAACTCCAATGGGATTTTCCGCTACCGCAAAAGTCCAGAGGAAATTATGCTCATTTGCAGGGAATTAGCGGAGTCCGGGGTGCATCTCATCGATCTGACCATGGGAGAGGACCCAAAATATCATGAGGAGCAGTTCGCATCCGTTTTTGAATTAATCAAAAATATCAAGACTCAAACAAATCTGCCCATCATGATTTCGCCCGGCGTAGTGGATGATGCCATCATCGACGGATTTGCAGAAATCGGCACGGAATGGCTGGCCCTATATCAGGAGACCCACAACACAAGTCTTTTCAGGAAGCTTCGCATTTCTCAGGATTATGATGAACGCATGCACGCGAAAGCCCACGCGAGGGAAAAAGGCATGCTGATTGAAGAAGGCATACTGACGGGAGTCGGGGAAACCCTTTCCGACATAGCCCATTCCATTCTTGAGATGGGAAAAATAGGGGCAAAACAGTTGAGAGTGATGACCTTTGTCCCCCAGGAAGGGATTCCCATGAAGGCCGGTGTAGAAATTCATAAAGATCTGGAATGCAAGATCATTGCTGTCATGAGACTGCTTTATCCTATGGCTTTGATCCCCGCGTCCCTTGATGTGGAGGGAATAGAGGGGCTTTCGGCCCGTATGGCTGCCGGTGCGAACCTGATCACCTCCATCATACCTCCCCAAAAGGGATTATCCGGGGTTGCACAAAATAGTGAGCTTCTCGCCAAGGAAGGCCGCACGGTAGATCAGGTTAAGGAAATTTTGACGGAGATGGGCCTTGAAACCGCTTCGGCGGAAGCCTATAAACTGTATTTGGAACAACTGAGAAGCTGATTTCCAAGGATAAGCTGATTTAGCTACTTAGAAGCTGGATTTAGCATACTAAGTATATTTTAGGAAGTGTTTTTAATGAGAAAAATTGCAATAATCGGGGGTAAACTTCAGGGTCTGGAAGCGGTTTATCTGGCTTCCAAGGCCGGAATGGATATCACCCTTATAGATAAAAACCAGAAGGTACCTGCGGGAAAGCTTTGCCACCATTTTGTCTGCCAGAATATCCTGGAGAGAAAGCCGGAGCTTATCGCTGAACTTAAGAAGGCTGATTTCGTGCTGCCCGCTCTGGAAAATGAGGAAGTTTTATCGGTTTTAAACGAGCTCGCAAAAACCTATGGCTTTAAATTGGCCTTTGACCTGGATGCCTATCTGATCTCTTCCTCTAAACTTGCATCGGATGCATTGATGCAGGCCCACAGAATCCCCGCGCCCCTGTATTATCCAAACTGCCAGGGGCCCTATATTGTCAAACCCTCAGGTGAAAGCGGAAGCGCCGGCGTGAGCTATATGAAAGACACAAAAACCCTGGAGACATTTTTAAAAAGTATCCCAAAGGAAGAGAAGTGGATCGCCCAGGAATTCTTAGCCGGGAAATCCTACTCAATTGAAATTATCGGAAAGCCGGGAAACTATAGAACCTATGAAATCACAGAGCTTTTTATGGATGATGTCTATGACTGCATGCGCGTTTGTGCACCCTGTGATATTGGCCAGATGCTGAGGGACAATTTTTCACAAATCGCCCTAAGGTTGGCAGAGCTGGTTTCACTTTCCGGAATTATGGACGTCGAGGTGATTTTAAGCGGAGGGGTGCTTAAGGTATTGGAAATAGATGCCAGACTGCCCAGCCAGACGCCGACTGTGGTTTATCATGCCTCGGGGTATAATCTGATAGAAGAGCTTGCCGATCTTTTCTGCGGTGGAGATTTTACCGCGAAACCATTAAAGCAGCAAAAAAAAATGGAAGTCTCCTTTGAACATCTGCTCATCGCGGATGGCCAAATAAGCGGGCATGGGGAACATATCATCGCCAGTGCAGGCCCATTAAGTCTATTAACAGACTTTTGCGGCGCAGATGAAGTGCTGACAGATTATCAGCCCGGCGCTAAAACATTCATAGGAACCTTCATTATCACGGCGAAAGATAAAGCTGAGCTTGAAATCAAAAGAGAAAGACTGTTTGAAGCATTGAAGAGGCTGGCAAATGAGTGAGATTAAAAAAAAATATTATAGAAAGCACGTTGCTCTTTTCCCGTTGCTGGAAAAAATCAAGCTTTGGCCTTCCAGGAATGGGACGCTTCACGGCATCCGCAGTATCCATATCAAGGGAGATTTTTCGGAAATTACCACCCACTGCGGCCAGACTTTTATGTCAAAAAACTCCAAAAGCTCAAGAGCCGCCAGATGGCTTAGAAACAAATGGATGAGCAAACCCTGCAAACTCTGCAAAATACCTGCCTGGAAGATGGAAAAATACAACATGACCCATTTCTCGGAGCATTATGGTACAGCGCTAAACGCTCCTACTCAATGGAATCCAGAAACTCGGAAAAATCCTCAAAATCACTCTGAATAAACTCATATAAAACCGGATCCTTAAATTCATACCTGTCTGAAAGAATCAGCATTTCATTTAATGGGGTTCTCCTCAGTCTTCTTTCGATTTCAGTGATATCTGCCATAGTATAGGCGGAAATGATCAGCTGACCATAGTCGCTCTCATAAAACAAACAGTGAATATCATCGTTGAGCCTGAAAATACGCCGATCCACATGGGCGTTGTCTTTATTGAATTCAAGAAACAGCCTGCCATCTTCATGTTGGGTCAGCATGGTACCGTTCATGAGGGGAAGAAATACTTCGTCAAAATCATCCTTACCTGTAGCGATTTCATAGACCGTCAGAAATTCAGGACGGTTAAGCATCAGTGCAGCTTCTGCCGGTGTTACCCTGAAAGAGGAACGCTCTTTGACGGAAGAAACGGCGATCGGCCTGTTGTTTTCCCTGGCGCGCTCAAATGTCTCTGTAAGGGTTATTTCCGAAACGATCAGCGTATATTTAAAATTGCTTTCAATGAGTGATTCGCACATAAATGAAAGGCCGGTTTCGTCCTCATAGGGATCGATGATATTTTTACACAAGGTCGCCTCTTTTTTGTTTTTAAGGACTGCGAACTTCGCCATAATATGGGGGATGGACATATCATCAGCCAGATCTGAACCCAGTAGGTAAGAAAGCCCTTCCGTATCCCTTGCAAAAAGGCGCATCAGAAAATAATGGATCAGCTGAAATTCAGATACTATGGGTGAGCAAATCTTGGCCACTAAAGCTTGCTTCTCTTCAGGTAAAAGCACTACCCTTGGGTTCAGTAGAAAAGCATAAGCGCTCTTATCTTCTGGCCAGGGCAGTCTTTTTCGGCTGTTTATTTCGGAGAATTCCTGGATCAGGTAACGGGCTTCCTCTTCATTAAGTTCTGACTTAGAGCCACCAAGTCCGCCGACGATGGACTGCTCGAGAAACATCAATTCCTGGCTGTCGTTGCCAAGAAGGCTGGTGTAGGATTCGAATCCGAATTCCTCCGCATCAAGATAGAAAAATTGATGCAGGTCATTGGTACCCAGGGTAT